>JAAZLT010000218.1 GCA_012799205.1 Clostridiales bacterium | reverse complement strand
CTGGCCGCCACATGCATCCAGCGAATAAAATTACCATTGCTTTCTTTAATCAGCTGTGCATCATAATCTTTTAACCAATCTGGCGCAACACCTATTGCAGCCCATTCATTGGTAGCCCTTTGGGCATAGCCTGTTAGCCACACAGGCTCATCATTAATCAATAATCCCTGTGTATTATCATAGGTGACTTTTCTAAATCCTGTATTGATTTTAGTTATGTCCACTACTTCCCCATCGATCTTCAACATACTATATACATTATATAGGTAGGGATCATAGGTAGTCCAGAAACGTAGCCCTTCTACTTTTGCCTTAGCTTTAATTACTGTTGTCTCAAGGGAATCGGTTTTAGTAGGTAAAACCTTATCTTCTTCCTCAACAGGAACATATCTATTCAAGTTTTCATCAAATACATAAGCATCCTCTGGGGTAATTGATAGTGGCGGTTTGTCTGGTAAATTAGCCTGGGGAATAGTAACCTCCTGGGAAGAAAAGGTTGCAACCAGTTCACCAGCAGGGTTTACTAAGGCTATCTCCAAAATTCCAGTACAATCCCTATCACTTTCATTTCTAACCTCTGCTTCGACATTTATAACAGCGGTTTTGCCTGCTATATCAAAATCGGAACCATATACATAAACTCCTTTAGTCATTAGATTACTATATATGGGTAAGGTTTGATATACTTGATTTTTTATATGTAATCTAACATTTCTAGTAATTCCCCCATAGGTTGGATTAAAATCATTGGTGTTCCATACATAACCTATACCTTTTCGTTCCTCTGGAACCGTACTGGAAGATGATAGAGGGTTAATATAATATCCTGGCTCCACATCTGCTTTATTCGGCGTCTCTGCAGCACTATCGGTCAGACCTCTAGCAGAGGTATTATCTGTTGCCACTGCAATAAGATTTGCTTCTCCATATCTTATATAGGGAGTTAAATCAAAAGCAAAGGGAGCTACCCCTGCTTCATAATATCCAACCATTTCTCCATTTATATAAACAAAAGCTGTCTGCCTAATCCCTTCAAATTCTACTAAAACCTTCTTACCAGTATGTTCTTCAGGTATGGTAAAGGTTTTTCGGTAAAATGAAAAGGTTCTATCAGGACTGCTTCCAGCATCTCTAATTCTAGTAGAAAAAGAATCACTATCATTAAAGGTATGGGGAAGACTTACATCCAACCAATCAGATACAAGATAACCTTCTTCATAAAAATACTTCCCATTGGCATCTTTGTGCTGCTCTAAAGCTTGATCCAGCGGAAAGGCATTAGCTTTTTTAAATTGCCAATCCAAATTCATATTATATATCTGGGAAGTTGTATCAGGAACAGAAAACATCCCTAAATATGGTGTTGGCTCAGGGGTGTTTGCATATATATCATTTATTCCATCATCTATAATGACATCATTAGTATTATCTTTTTTACAACCGGCAATCATTGTAATTAATATAGCCACTATAATTAATGTTCCTATATATTTCCTATTCATTATAAACCCCGTCCTTTACTAATGTTGAATATTAATCCTACATTAATTTCATTCTGCACACCGCCAGCTATTTGCTGGCGGGCTAAGGAAAGAATGAAGTGTAAAAACTTCTACTAAGGCAGTTGCATTTGACCTATACAAACTCACCTTAATAATATGATATGTTAATTTTATATAAATTTCTAATCTTATATTAAGAAATATATCAATTTTCAACATTTATTATGTTATGGAAAATTATATGGGCGAAAGGGATAGGCTGCTGATAATATTCAAAGAGGTAGTTTCCTTAAAAAGGAAACTACCTTAGTTCTAATTGTTTATTTATAAAATGATTTTCTCTAGTTACCTGCTGCATGGTATAATTCGTTCATCTCTTCAATTACTGTTTCTCCACCAGCCCGTAGCCATTGATTTAGTGCTTCTTGTAAACCAACATCATCTATTTCACCCATGATGTAAGAAATTCTTGCATTGTTTATTATTTCATCCAGTGTTGTTGCCAGCTGAGTATAAGTTTCAGATACGTATGGTGCACCATAGTTAGGTACTACATATTTCTCATTCTCAACTAGTAATTCTGCCTCCAGATTAGTAATAAAAGTATCTGCAGGTTCACGAGTTATAATTTTTGCTTTTTCTTCTGGTGTATTAAAATATGGTAGTATCTGGTTGAAACCTTTATTTACACCGTAGGTTGGTAATCCCAGTTGTGCTTTCTCTTCTGCAGTATAAGTTACTAGGTAACCATTTTCATCAAGATAGTAGCTATATCCTTCGATACCATATGATAATAGGTTCTCCATTTCTGCATCACCTAGATCATCAATGAATTGGATAGCTCTCTTTAAATCATCTTCATTAGTTATTTTCTGTTTAGAGAAAACTATCAGATCAGCATATCCTGCTGTAGGCAATGTTCTAAGACCATAACCTGCATCAATAGCACCTACCATCATATGCTCAGCTGGAATACCTTCACTCTCAAAGTACCCTTGGTTTCTTCTAAAACGGTCAAGAACATCCGCAGTAGCACCGGCAACCCCACTTCTTAATAGCAAGGTATCCCAGTCTCCACCAGCTATGGTATTGAAATCAGGATTTACAAGACCTTCTGAATATATTTTTCTAAACCAAGCCAAGGCGTTTTTATACTCTTGTGTTAAATGGGCTGGAATTAGATCACCGTTCTCATCAATTCCCCAGCCATTGGGAGCTCCGAACCATAGTTGCATAATATCCCAGGTACCTGTATAGGAAGTAACGCCAAGACCGTAGGTATCATCTTTACCATTACCATCGGGATCATCATAGGTAAAGCCCACTAACATATCATATAATTCATCAATAGTTTCAGGCTCTTTTAAACCTAGGTTATTTACCCAATCTAGCCGGTAACCAAAGCCATTACGGCCCAATGCCCTACCACGGGGAACACCATATAATCTACCATTGATAGAAGCATTTAAAAATACTGTTTCAGACATTGTAGATAGATTTTCGTAATCACCAATATAATCAGTGATATCCCAGAATGCATCATTTTTTACTGCATTTAAAAACTCAGCATTTTTGCCTGAAATTAATATGTGGGGTAAATCACCAGAAGCTAAGGCTAGAGTTAACTTCTCATAGTACATATCAGTATTATAATGAATCCACTGCAGCTTAGTATTGGTATAACTTTCAATCATTTCATAAAATTTAATCTGCCACTCTTCATTATCATTTTCATTAGTACCTCCACCAGGTATCATGATACTAAGTTCTAGCGGTGGCAAGGGTGTAGGTGTCGCAGTTGGTTCTGCTGTGTCAGCCTTATCACCCTTACTTTCATTATCAGAAGCTGCGTTATTAGGACTTCCGCCATTATTACTAGCAGTTTCATCATCTTTGGATCCACATCCAGCAAATAAAGCCATGGCTAAAATTAAAGCCAGAATCAAAGATACATATTTTACTGATTTTTTCATCCTTTTTTCCTCCTTGAATTTTAATTTATGTAAAGAATTAACACCTAATAAGTTAATTCTGAACATATCTGCCCCTACATAATAAAATTATAGTTTACCATTAATATATAAATAGTATTAATTCAATTACTTATTCTAGAATATTATTAGTAGAAAGTCTATTCGCAAATTACGAACTATTGTTATTTTCAACAAATATTACGTTTTGAACTATATTTTCTATGCTTAATGCACAATATGCTAAACCCTGATTGAATTGAAGAGAGTATATACAAAAACCGCCCCCTTATATGTTAGAATTATAGCTCTAACATATAGGGGGGCAGTTGATTAAGGCCTTCCTATGCTGGTATAGTTATAGATAATACACTGCAAGGTGGTACATGAAGGGTAAGAACCCCATTATTAATTTCATAATCACTATAGGCTTTACTCATAACCTTATCTGGTTCCTCAAAGGTATT
>JAAZLT010000217.1 GCA_012799205.1 Clostridiales bacterium | reverse complement strand
CTCCTTAATATTATCTGCCTTGATATAGGGCGCTTCTTCTATATTCAGACATTATAGATTTTGAATATACATCTATGTCTTCTAAGGCCCTTCCTGTCCCAATAGCGACGCTAGACATGGCGTCTTCAAACACATAAACAGCGATCTTCGTGCGCTCTTGTATGAGTTTATCAAGGCCATATAACAGTGCGCCTCCCCCTGTCATAATTATCCCTTTTTCACTTATATCTGAAGCCAGCTCCGGCGGCGTACGCTCTAACACTCTATGCACAGTATCTGCAATGGCCTGTACCGGCTCCTCTAATGCCTCTACCATCTCATCGGAGGTTATCTCCACTGTCTTTGGCAATCCTGAGACAAGATTTCGACCTGTAACGAGCATGGTCTTTATTTTATCGCGTTTGTAGGCAGAGCCTATCTCTATTTTCATAATCTCCGAGGTTCTATCCCCTATTAAAATATTATGCTTCTTTCGCATATATAGCGCTATATAATCGTCAAAGGTCTCCCCTGCTATCCTTATAGATTCTGCTACAACAGCGCCACCTAGGGATATAACCGCTACATCAGTGGTTCCTCCGCCTACATCCACTACCATATTCCCATAGGGTTGACTTATATCTATACTGGCACCTATCGCAGCGGCAATGGGCTCTTCTATGAGATATGTATGTCTAGCCCCAGCCTCATATGTAGCATCTAATACAGCCCGTTTTTCCACCTCTGTAACAATGCTAGGCACACATATTACAACTCTAGGCCTCCTGAATATGGTTCTCCCCATTGCTTTGCGCAGAAAATATCTGAGCATCTTAAGCGTTATCTCATAATCTGATATTACCCCATCTTGCATGGGCTTTAATGCGGTTATATTACCAGGGGTTCTCCCTATCATTCGCCTAGCCTCTTCCCCAACTGCTAATACCTTATCTGTATCCCTCTCAAATGCTATAACAGAGGGCTCCCTAAGTAAAATACCTTTACCCTTTACGTACACTAACACGCTTGATGTTCCTAAGTCTATACCTATATCGTTATATCCAAACACCGCCATCTATCCTTTCTTTTGTACGATAAGTTGCCACTTCTTATATTATTCGACCACTTCCCTTAAAATCCTTCTTTTATATGTAGCAAAATGCTTTATTTAAATCCTCTTTTATATTTCATCTTAGTAGCAAAACCTCCCCTAATATGGCGCTCTGCCTTGTTTTTCTCTAATATTTTTCTGACATCTTCATAGATGATAGGATGTATCTTGGGGAGACGCTCTGACATATCCTTATGAATAGTGGACTTGCTAACTTTAAAAACTTTTGCTGCCTCTCTTACAGTAGCCCCAGTATTTATTATATGCTTTGCAACTTCCATTACCCTTTCCTCAATATAATCCTTCAAATTGAGAACCCCCTCGCATAACTAGCTAATCCATGACTTTTCTAAGATAATTGTCACTTTGTAGATAGATATGCATTAGGGCGCTAAAAAAGTACTATAGATTTACTTACATCATCTAACCAAGTAAAAGATCTCCAAAACACTCTGGCCTGTGAAAATCTGCTTCTTTTGCTATAACTCTGTTCCAGGTTCCATAATGGGGGTTCTCTGTCTCATCCCCACATTTGTAGAAATTTCCCTTCATACGTATCCCGGGCTTAAATTTCATCTGTCCATAAAATTTATTTATAAATTCTAGGGGAATTTTATATTCTAATGTCCAAAAATCCCCTGTATACTCATCTATACTCTCTTTTTTTACAGAGGACTTTATTTCAAACATTGGAAAATAACACTCATCCACTTTAACTCTATCATATCGATCTGACCCTATACCTAGATTCAATACTCCTATGCAATTAGTCTCGAAATTTAGATATCTATTGTCTTTATCCGGCATCGGATTTATAAAAAACTCCACGCAACTGTCCATATATACAGGATCATTCATATTGGTATATACGGCCTCTATCTTATCTTCATATGATTTGAATTTTATATGTATTGCAGATTCTGTATAAAAAACCTTTGCCTCTGTCTTTGGTCTATACCCATTTTCATCCCAAGAAAATATATCAACGTGCGCCGGCTCTATAACCTCCCATATATTTGAATCTATATCTTTCGAATCTATCCTCTTTATTACATATGTCTTAGCCATAAAAACTCCCCCTTGTATAATTAAGATTATATTTTCAATATTGACACTTCATCTTTATATCTCTCTACAAGTTCTCTTTTTACCCTTCCCGGCTCAGAGAATTGTGTATTTGACATGCCACAAGCCATAGCAAGCTTTAATATATCCTGTAATTTTAACCCGCGTATATAGCCCACAGCAATGCCCGCCACAAAAGAATCCCCACATCCTACTGTGTTGACAACATTCAACCTGGTCGCTTCAAGTTTGTATATATGATCATCATATACCGCTATTGCACCCTCTCCGCCTAGGGTTATACAAACCAGCTCTATACCCCTTTTATGAAGAGTAACGGCTGCATCTATTATTGAAGTATCGTCTTTAAGCTCCTTTCCAGTAATCTGCCTAAGTTCATCAACATTAGGTTTTATTACAGAAGGAATATGATCTATCCCCTCTTTAAGCGCTTCGTTACTTGTATCTAAAATAACTTTCTTATCTTTTTGCCTTGCCATATGTATCAAAGTACCATAGATTCTGCTATCAATTCCCTGAGGAAGACTGCCTGATAATACCACCACTCTTGCTTCATCTATTAAAGCTCTATATACATCCATAAAATCCGTGACCTCTCCGGGAGATATTTGGGGCCCCTTCTCTAAGATTTCAGTCGTAGTCTGATTACCTCTATCTATAATATTAATTGAGGCTCTAGTATCACCTTCTATGTCTACAAAGGAATCAATTATTCCGTATGTACCTATAGAACCCCGTATAAATTGTCCATTGCTACCCCCTAAGAACCCTAAAACTTTTACCTTCTCTCCTAGCTCAGCACATACTTTCGCCACATTTATCCCCTTGCCCCCTGCCCTAGAGATGACTTTATCGGCTCTAAATACATTCCCTATAGAAAATCCTTCTAGCTCATACAGTCTATCTACAGCGGGATTTAGGGTTATAGTCACTATCATAATATCTTCACCTTTCCCAATACTCGATACTATAATTATATCAGGAAAACAAAAAAAGTTCAGGCAATTCCTGAACTTTTTGTGCTCTATTTAAAAAACATTTTCGGATCTACATGCTCACCATCTATCAAAACCTCAAAATGCAGGTGCGGGGCATCTAATATTTCTGCGGTGGCAGTCCTTCCTACACCGCTTATGACCTGTCCCTCTTTAACAGTTTGCCCTACCTCTACCATTTCCTTGGTCGAAAGATTAGCATATTTCGTAATTATACCTCCTCCATGCTCTAGCACTATAATAATCCCCATAAGGGCATCTTCTTCTATGGCTTGCACCTTACCATCAGCCGCTGCCCTTACCTCGCTACCAAGTGGAGATTCTATATCTATCCCTGGGTGAGTACGCCACTCCTTTAATGTGGAAGAATACACTAACTCATCCTTGGCATAATCACATATTATGGCATTACTCTTAACTGGGCTCAACATCACCAGATGCCCACCCTTGCTAGATATAGTCTCTTCCTTTTGCGGATTAACTACAGGTTGTGCCTCGCCTAACGACTTTTTATCTTCCCCAGCTTCCTTGATATCTTCATTCTCTGCATCTTCGTCCATAAGTATATCTTCGATCTTTATATCTATCTTTTCAATTTTATCGCCTTCTGATCCATCCTTATTGCTTTTCCCATTATCCTCCTTATTGTCTGCTTTGTTATCCTCATCCGCCTCTTTTTCATCATCCTCTATACTTGCCGCAATTCCAATATCTGAATCGGTATCTGTATATAATCCTTGCATATACATATCGTATTCTGGCAATGGATCCTGATCGATATATTCTCCAAATTCATTCTCAGCATTATTTTTGTCTACCTTATCCCTATCCATAGTTGTCAAAAGCGCAGTTATACCTATGACACATATGCAGATAAATAGTACCACATAAAATCCTTGCCGTTCTAAGAAATGTGCTATCTTTTTCCTCATTTTTTTGCCTTTATTATCATTACTCATATGGACACCTCCTTTTTAGATTGTGTCCAAAAAATGAAAAAAAATACAGCCATGCTGTATTATACATCAATAGATCCTATCTATCTTTACATCTATATAATAGTGTTTTAATATTTCCTGATATGTGCCCCCATTTTCCCCCATTCTATCTGCACCCACTTGGCTCATACCTACTCCATGTCCATATCCAGTTGTATGAATTAGCACTTTATCGCCACTATATTCAATACGAAAGTCAGCTGAGTTTAGACCATAGAGAGATCTAAAATCCTTGCCCTGGATCTTAATTCCACCAACGGATATTTCAGCTACCCTTCCACTTTCAGTATAGCCTAAAATGTTTATCTGGGCATCCAGACCTTTCCTTGTTAGATTACTATTTGGATATTGTCTTTTGAATATGTCGACAAATTCTTTATCGGTAAATGTAAACACTTCCCTATATTTGGGTGCATCTTCTTCACCTTTACTATCAACCACTTGATAATATGGAAGCTGCGTTGAAAATACTTCGCTTACATCCTCTGTCTTACCATTGCTAGTTGAATAGTAAAATACTTCTATCGGATTGTCTTGGTAGGTCAATATCAGTCCTCTAGTCTCCTGTACAGCATTAGTTATCTTTGCTCTATTTGAATCGTATTCGCCTTTCCAGTTCTTTTCCTGATCTATGTCAGAGATCCATGCTTGGCAGTGGCCATAAAAAGTACACACATCCGCCCCGGATCCATACTTGGAACAACCTCTACCTCCGTAGGCCTTCATCTTGCGCACTGCTAAGGTCCTAGCAGCAACAGCCTGAGCTTTTAGCGCCTCTATATTAAATGATGCCGGCATCTCAGCAGCTACCACCCCAACTATGTATTGTTCTAGAGGCATATCCATAATTTCTTTATCTATATGATTATAAACCTTTATCTGTGGAGTATCACCTAATGTCTCCATGGTTATAGAGAGCCCCTCAGGTTCGATCTCCATAGTTTGCTCTAGGACCTGTCTGTCAATTGAGCAGCCCTTTACTATAACAGAAGGTATAATAAGCACAACTAATATAGTGAGTAATAGGCCATATAGCCACCATCTCATTTGTATTCCTCCTTACCAAATGCACAGTTACTCAATTATTGTATGTAAATATTATACCTTTTAGAACTAGTTTACTCTCTCTATTATTGCTCCCAGCCCCCCTAACTTGGACTCTAACTTTTCGTATCCCCTATCTAAATGGTAGGTCTCTAGTATTTTGGTACTTCCTTCAGCACAAAGACCCGCTAACACCAAAGCCGCCCCAGCTCTAAGATCTGTAGCACGAACTTCCGTGCCTGTCAGTCTATCTACTCCTTCTACTACAGCACTTCTACCTTCTATCTTTATATTAGCTCCTAGTCTTTTTAACTCGCTTACATGCATAAACCTATTCTCGAAAACTGTTTCCGTCACTATGCTGGTTCCTGGTACTACTGACATAAATGCCATCATTTGGGCCTGCATATCAGTTGGAAAGCCTGGATAAGGCAGCGTCTTTATATCAATTGACTTAAGAGGAGCCTTAGCTCTTACTCTAAGTCCATCTAATTCCTCTACTACCATAACCCCAGCTTCTCTTAATTTTGCCTCTATAGGTTTTATATGATCTGTAACCACATTTTCTATTAAAATATCCCCACCTGTTATAGCTGATGCAACCATGAAGGTCCCTACCTCTATTCTATCTGGAATAACAGCATGAGTTGCACCATGTAGGTGTCTGACTCCTTCAATTCTTATAGTATCTGTACCGGCCCCTCTTATATTGGCACCCATTGCATTTAGAAAATTAGATAAATCCACAATTTCAGGCTCTTCAGCCGCATTTTCTATAATTGTTTGCCCCTTTGCAAGCGCTGCTGCCATCATTATATTTTCTGTAGCACCAACGCTTGGAAAATCTAAATATATAGAATTCCCCTTCAGTCCCTGGCTATTTGCCTCTATATAGCCATGTCCTAGAGATATCTTTGCACCCATAGCAGCAAAGCCCTTAAGGTGTAGGTTAATTGGCCTAGTACCTATGGCACACCCCCCGGGAAGTGATATCTTTACCTGCCCCTTTCTTGCAAGTAATGGACCCATTATAAGAAATGATGCTCTGATCTTTCTAACCAGTTCATAGGGTGCCACTACGCTATTTAAATTTCTATTATCTATTGTAAGTTTCCCATCCTTGAGATCTATGCTAGATCCAAGTGCCTCCATAACTTTACATATAGTATGCACATCATCAAGGTCTGGTACCTGCTCTACAATGCAGACATCTTCTGTCAAAAGTGATGCGGCAATTATTGGCAAAACGGAGTTTTTAGCACCACTTGCTCTGACCCTACCCTGTAAAGGCGGACTCTGGGACACTATTAGCTGTGACATAATATCCCTCCTCTCAAATAGTCTACTGTCTATGTCTAATATAATATATGCCTAATGGCCATTTTGTGTAACCCATCAATGTTAGCTTTCCTCAAAGTTTATAAAAAATACTATAAATACTGTAGATATATTATATACATTTTTGTCTAACTATATTGATTATTGCCATTTTCAAAAATTGTATTCAATAAAAAAGGACAATGAATATCCTCATGTCCTTTGAATATCTCGCGCCTCAAGCATTTCTTTCACTTTCATCAGGCGCGTTCTGCTACTTCTATCATTTTCATCTAATTTCATAGTTATATATCTTATAGTCTCCTCTAACTGAGGTATCATAACATATTCAAGAGCGTTGACGCGACGCCTAGTCTTCTCTATCTCATCGGCAAGCATCTGACAAGTCTTTTCTATCTCCGCTAACTCTAACATATTTGGGAGTATTTCAGAAAACGTGCTAATAGCAGTGTCCAGTTCTGCAGAGGTGGTGGCAAAACTATATGGGTAAGGTGAGATTCCTTCACGGCTTATCTGTCTTGATTTTATAAGTGGAACATGCACATTCATTATGTTCTTTTTATCAATATCAAGTTCTACTTCTTGGGTTGGGTACATTACTGCTTCTTCTAGAATCTGTGGAGGCATGACAGCCCTAGCCATAAGAAAGTTCTCTAAGGCAACCTCTAGCTCTGCCTCTACCTTCTCCCTTATATCTTTGTTTTTTCGGATAAGCACCATATACTGTCTTACCATCTCATCTCGTTTATCCTTAAGGAGCTTATGCCCTCTGGCCGCTATCTCAAGGCGTTCTTTAAGCCTTGATAGTTCCATACGAGTTGGGTTTACATTCATAATCGCCATTTGTTATTCCACCTCTTTAACCGGTAGATACTTATCTAAATACTCATCTCTTATTCGTCTTAGCTCTTCCCTTGGAAGTATGGATAGTAACTCCCAACCTAAATCTAGTGTCTCCTCTATGCTGCGATCTGTATCAAAGCCCTGAGATACATACCTAGATTCAAACTCATCCGAAAACTTGGCATATAATTTATCCATATCGCTAAGGGCAGCCTCACCTAAAATAACTGCTAGCTCTTTCGCCTCTTTCCCTCTTGCATATGCAGCAAAGAGCTGATTCATAGTATCTGCATGATCTTCCCTGGTCTTACCCTCTCCAATGCCCTTATCCTTTAACCTAGATAATGAGGGTAATACATCCACCGGCGGCATTATGCCTACCCTATGCAGATCCCTACTTAGTATTATCTGGCCTTCTGTAATATAGCCTGTAAGATCTGGTATAGGATGTGTCTTATCGTCTTCTGGCATTGTAAGAATTGGAATCTGAGTTATAGATCCTTCCTTACCTATTATTCTTCCAGCCCTCTCATATAATGATGCAAGGTCTGTATATAAATAACCTGGATAGCCTCTTCTGCCTGGTACTTCTTTGCGTGCAGCCGATGTCTCTCTAAGAGCCTCTGCATAGTTTGTAATATCGGTTAGAATTACAAGTACATGCATATCTTGTTCAAATGCCAGATATTCGGCTGCAGTAAGCGCCATTCTAGGGGTTGCGATACGTTCAATGGCAGGGTCATCTGCTAGATTCATAAATAGCACTGCCCTTTCAATAGCCCCTGTCCTTTCGAAATCTGTTATAAAAAAGTCTGCCTCTTCAAATGTTATGCCCATGGCTCCAAATACTACAGCAAACCTACTATCGCTTCCCAAAACTTTAGCTTGTCTAGCTATCTGAGCTGCAAGTTGTGCATGTGGAAGCCCTGAACCTGAAAATATGGGAAGTTTTTGTCCCCTAACCAAAGTATTTAGTCCGTCTATGGCTGAAATACCCGTCTGTATAAACTCTGATGGGTAGTTTCTAGCAGTAGGATTTATGGGTTCACCATTTATATCCATACGCCTTTTAGCAATAATTCTAGGTCCATCATCTATTGGATCGCCCATACCATTAAAAACTCTGCCTAGCATATCTGGTGAGACGGATAGCTCTATACCCCTACCTAAAAATCTTGCCTTGCTACGTCTTATCTGGAGTCCTTGGGATCCCTCAAATAGTTGTACTAAGACCCTATCTCTATCTAATTCTAGTACTCTACCTCTTCTTATCTCGCCATCTGCCTGCTCTATCTCCACAAGTTCATCAAATTTTGCCCCTTGTACATTTTCTACAAGCATTAGGGGGCCTACAACCTCTTGTATGGTCCTATATTCTTTAAGCATATTGCAAATCCCCCTCTGAAAGTAATCTACCTAATTGTTCTTTAATCTCATCCATTATCTTATCTAGTTCATCTAAATCATCTTCTGCTATATATTTCGCTCGGCCAATTCTCTCTCTAACTGGCAGGGTTATTATGTCGCTAAATTCTGCCCCTTCCTTCAATGTGCGCTCTGCCTCATTGTGAAATGTCAATATTAGCTTTAGCATCTTATACTGCTTTTCCATGGATGTATATGTATCTACATCATGGAATGCATTTTGATGAAGATAGTCCTCTCTTATGGATTGAGCCGTCTCTAATATCATTCTATCATCCAAGGAAAGAGCATCTATTCCTACAAGACGCACTATTTCTTCTAGCTCGGCCTCTCTTTGAAGTAGCATCATAGCTTCTTGCCTTTGTTTATCAAAATCTAAAGCCACTTCCTGTTCCATCCACTGACTCAACCTATCTATATAAAGTGAGTAGCTATCAAGCCAACTGATAGCTGGAAAATGCCTTCTATAGGCAAGCTGTGCATCCAATCCCCAAAATACCTTTATTATCCTAAGTGTGGCCTGGGTCACAGGCTCTGATAGATCGCCGCCTGGAGGAGATACCGCACCTATGGCACTTATGGCGCCCTCTATGCCCTCCTTACCTAGGCATATAACCCTACCTGCCCTCTCATAAAATTCTGCAAGTCTGGACCCAAGGTATGCAGGATAGCCCTCCTCCCCTGGCATCTCCTCAAGTCTACCTGACATCTCTCTAAGTGCCTCTGCCCATCTAGATGTAGAATCTGCCATTATTGCCACCTTATACCCCATGTCTCTGAAGTACTCAGCTATTGTGATCCCTGTGTATATAGATGCCTCTCTAGCAGCAACAGGCATATCGGAGGTATTGGCTATTAAGACCGTTCTCTTCATAAGAGGTTCATTGGTCTGTGGATCCAAAAGTTCGGGGAACTCCCTTAATACGTCTGTCATCTCATTACCACGCTCTCCGCAGCCTACATATACTATGATATCTGCATCAGCCCATTTAGCTAATTGATGTTGAACTACGGTCTTTCCGCTTCCAAAAGGTCCTGGTACAGCCGCTACGCCGCCCTTTGCAACAGGGAAGAATGTATCTATCACTCTCTGTCCTGTTATCATAGGCTGATTTGGTGGGAGCTTCCTTTTATAAGGCCTACCCACTCTAACCGGTGTCTTTTGCATCATAGTAATCTCTTTTATATCGCCATCTTCTGTACGAATCTTTGCAATTATATCTACTACAGTTGCATCTCCATGATGTATCCACTCTAAGGAGCCCTCAACTCCCTGAGGTACCATAATTTTCTGCTCTATTACAGAGGTCTCCTGTACAGTACCTAGAGGATCCCCTGGGATTACATGGTCGCCTAACGATGCCACGGGTTTAAAGTCCCAAACTTTATCTCTATCAAGGGAGGGTACATCTATCCCCCTTGCTATTCTGTCTCCTGAAGCCCTCATCACCAAATCTAAAGGTCTTTGTATCCCATCATATATAGATTCTATAAGCCCCGGCCCCAGTTCAACAGATAATGGTTCACCTGTAGTTATGACCGGTTCCCCAGGTCCTATGCCTGCTGTCTCTTCATATACCTGTATAGAAGCTCTATCGCCCCTTAACTCAATTATCTCACCTATGAGTTGTTTTTCGCTTACACGCACTACATCAAACATCTTAGAATCTGCCATTCCTTCGGCAATGACAAGAGGCCCAGATACTTTTACAATTCTGCCTTCCATTGACTATCTACCCTCTTTCTTCAAATAGAATATCTACTCCAATAGCTTTTTCTATATTATCTTTTATACCTTGCATCCCCAATCCAATACTACCCTGATTATTCGGGATAGGGATAATTGCTGGAAAGGGAGCGGCTTTGTATCTATCTAGGGTTTCCTTAATATCCTTAGCCATTGTCTCAGTAATAAATATCACAGCATAGTCGTCCCTTGCTAACCTATTTATTAAAAGCGAGGCCTCCTTAGCCTCTCTTACAGGATATACCGATAAACCAAGAAGCTTAAAGCCAAGTATTGAGTCTCTATCTCCTACAACTCCTATTTTATACATACGTATCACGTAACCTTTCCCGAATCTTCTCAGCCGGAATGTTATTGATCTTACCAACCATTATAAGTCTTATGGCTGCTATTTCATTTTCCTTGGCAAGAATATATCCCATTATAGGCTGTATGCCCATCAATTCCCATTTGCCTACACTGACATAATCTAATAGGAAGTTTTCCAATAGTCTTTCAAATTCAGCAAATGTCCCATTTTGTTGGAAATCTCTAATTCCTCTATCTATAACATCATAATATATTGTAGATGAAAAATGTTTAGCTAAGGAATCATAGGACAGTTCATATGCCTCCGCTAATACATTTTCATCTATACTCCCATAGGGCATAAACAATTTCTTGGCAAATATAAAATCTTCCCCCATGGCTTTTGCTCTCAAGAGAGAACGTATATTGAGCATATCCACCTGACGCCTAAAAAACTCCTCTACAAATATTTGTCTCCTTTTACTGGCTGTATTTAGTATATATCCATACATAGCCCTATCCAAGGCAATATCTATGTATTGAGGATCTGCTGTCATATTTTCGATATCTTTTAATGCATCAGCTATAAAGCTTGGTAAAGCGTTATATAGTCCTTTTTCTTCGCTATCTAGCGCTTCTTTTATCACATCCAGAGGCACTATACCTAAGCCGCTTAAAAAATTGGGTTCTTCCACTTCTAAGGCTTTTGACTTTAGAAGTACCTTTATATTATGAATATCATGTTTAATAAAGAAAAGATCCGTTATAGCCTCATCCGGTGTCACAGTATTTATAAAATCATATACCTCTCGCAATTCACTCTCCAACATGTTTTCATAGTCATGAGGTGATGCAAGCTCCGAAACCTTTGAGCCATAATCTGTCTCCGCTAAAATCCTGAGGGCCTCCCTGGCGTCTTTAGCATTTGCCATGCGCT
>JAAZLT010000022.1 GCA_012799205.1 Clostridiales bacterium | reverse complement strand
GTGCCAAATACGATAAAGGGCATTCGCTTTCCAATTCTTGTAGAGGTTTTATCTGATAATGCTCCGAATACAGGTAGTAAAAAAAGAGCTAAAATATTATCAATAGCCATAATTCCGCCGGTTAGAGTCTC
The DNA here is from genome assembly GCA_012799205.1 of Clostridiales bacterium. Taxonomy (GTDB): domain Bacteria; phylum Bacillota; class Clostridia; order Caldicoprobacterales; family Xylanivirgaceae; genus JAAZLT01. Next base: position 6,796 of record JAAZLT010000022.1, on the reverse strand, counting down.
TCCCAATCCGAAAGTATTTTTAAGTATTAAAGGAATGATATTATCATACAACTGCCAAAAAGCGCTAATAGACATAAAGGCCAGGCCAATAAAAAAAGTTCTCTTATAATTAAGTTTCACAAAGAATCCCCCCATATAATGTTTTTATGTATTCCCCTGATGATAGTTATATTTTAACACAAAATTCCTGAAATTGATAATAATATCTCATTTATTTACTGTATTAAAATAAAAATTTGGTTTGACTTTTAAACCATTTTACTATACAATAAAACAAGTTTTAGTTAGCTATTTTTTTGCGCACCCGTAGCTCAGTAGGATAGAGCACCGGTTTCCTAAACCGGGAGTCGGGGGTTCGAATCCCTCCGGGTGTACCAATCATTTGTTTCCCTCATGAATTGTATTCTTGGGGGAATATTTGAATATTCTAAGGATGTGCCCTATATTGAAAAGAGAATTTATGAGAGAAGCTTTGATAGAGGCCCAAAAGGCATACAGTATAGGGGAGGTACCTATAGGTTCTGTAGTTGTGTATAATGATAAGATAATAGGTAGAGGGCATAATTTAAGAGAAACTAGGAAAGATCCCACACTTCATGCAGAAATAATGGCTATACAGATGGCCTCTAGGGCATTAGGTGGATGGAGACTTATAGATTGCGATATATACGTAACTGTTGAACCTTGCCCGATGTGCGCCGGCGCCATGGTCCAAGGAAGGCTCCGTCGCCTTATATTTGGAGCATCTGATCCTAAATCAGGATGCGCTGGTAGTATATATAATTTGGTAGATGATAATAGATTTAATCATAGGCTTGAGATTGTATCTGGTATAATGGAATCAGAATGTAGAGATCTTATGAAAAGCTTTTTTAAAGCTCGAAGATATAAATAATATGGAGAGATGGCTGAGTCTGGCTGAAGGCGCGCGACTCGAAATCGTGTGAGGGCCTGCGCCCTCCGGGGGTTCGAATCCCTCTCTCTCCGCCATATATAAGGGTTGTAGCGATTTGCTATAATCCTATTTTTATGCCAAAAATTGCTTTGTACAAACATTATACAAACATTAAAATTATTTAGGACCACATATATTATGACAGTAAATAAACTAGCGATACTTAATAAGAAGGGGAGATAAAATTATTAGGAAAGGTAGCATCTATAGAAGAAATAAAGGGCTTAATATCATAGATTAACCTTTTAAGACAAAAGACTTGACAATCCAGTCTACAAGGCGTAAACTGAACACATAAATAGTTTGCAGATTGTAGACTGGAGGGAATGATCTTTATATGAAGTATAAACTTACAAAGACAGAAGAAAGGCTTGCCAATATTATATGGGCGAAAGAGCCCATTAGCTCGCCGGAGCTGGTAAAGATATGTAATAGGGAGTTTAAATGGAAGAAGTCTACCACCTATACAATGTTAAGGCGTTTAGAAGATAAGAGGATATTTATAAACGAAAAGAGCATTATAAAATCATTGATAGATAGAGAAGGATTCTATGCAGCTAGAAGTCAAGCGTTTGTACATGAGGTTTTTGAGGGATCATTACCGGGCTTTTTAACTGCATTTACTAGAAATAGAAAGCTCAGACCTAAGGAGATTGAAGACCTACAAAAACTAATTGATCGACATAGGGAGGGCTGACCATGGATAGTATATTTATTAAGATAATAAATATGAGCATCATAGCTGGCCATACGATCTTATTCGTGCTAGCAGCCAGATTTCCTTTAAAGAAGATTCCTAAGACTTTTTCATACTATCTTTGGTGGATAGTGTTATTTAGACTTATTTGTCCATTTACGTTTGAAGGCATATTTAGTTTATTGCCAGTAGGATCTAGCCCAATACCAAATGACCTTATATATATGGAGAGACCTCAGATACAAAGTGGCGTAAATGTGGTAGATGAGATAGTAAATAGCTCTCTGCCTGCCTCAGATCCTGTTGCCAGCATAAATCCTATACAAATATGGATGTCTATAGGTGAGGTTATATGGATAGCAGGAATAATCACAATGATTATCTATAGCATGTTTAAACTTTTGAAGCTGAGGAGAAGGCTTAGATCGGCAAGTCTCACATCTGAGGGAATATATGAACTGGATGAAGCCCCCACTGCATTTGTATATGGGATACTAAGGCCAAAGATATATATTCCTAAAGGCCTTAGCAAATGGGAAGTGGAGTATATAATCCAGCATGAAAGGATCCATATAAAAAGATTTGATCACATTATAAGATTTCTGGCATATATGACCCTGTGTATCCACTGGTTCAATCCCCTAGTATGGGTGTTTTTCTTTCTAATGAATAAGGATATGGAACTATCCTGTGATGAGGCTGTCATAAGGGATATGGGAGATAATATCAAAAGAAATTATTCTAACTCTATTTTAGAATTGTCTAAAGATAGGGATGCCCTAGGTAGCTTTCCTCTGGCCTTTAGAGGAGGGGATATAAAAGAGCGTATTAAAAATATACTTAACTATAAAAGGCCTTCGTTTTGGGTAAGTATATTAGTATCGATATTCATACTTATAATTTCCATAGGCCTTATAAGCAATCCCCCCAACAAAAAGGGGATAGATGAGGCGAAATCCTATTTAGAAAAGTGGGATATAAAAGTATTAGATGAGCCGCAAGTATTCACTATTAAGGTGCCAAGGGACTGGGGTGTGATGCTTGGAGAATATCCAGAGGGGCTCTATTGGAAAATTGCAAATGAATTTTCTAAAGCAGTAGGGCTAGATATGGAACCTTTTAAAGGAGAGACGCTTAAAGGATATATATATGAGCTTGAAGATGGGCTCCCTGGAGAGGGAGTACAAGAGGAATTTACGTATTCAACTACAGCAGCAGTCCTTACAACAAAAAATGACGATATAGTGGGATCATGGCTTAATTTTAATATATGGGACATAGGGCCTTCACTGGATAAAAGGACATGGGATGACATAGTCAATATGCCTTTTCATGAATGGGCCTATGGAGAAGGATTTTTCAGGGGAAATAACAGGAATGAAGATTTAGAAGACTTATCTCCAGTGGAGGTAATAGAGACATTCTTTGAAGCCATAAATGATAAGGATAGAAAGAGAGCCATATCATGCCTAGGGCCATATACACTTAAGAGCTCTCTAACAACTAATTTATATGAAGAAGATTATCTATACAACTCCGGATTTAAGGAAAAAAATTGCATAGTATATAATATATTAGAAGGGCATTTAAATTCTTATATACTGCTCGACCCTGAGGAGCTAATAGAGCTAGAGGATGTGGAAGATAGAGATAGTGTAATAATACAGGCAGATATCTATATAAATTGGAAAGATGATGCGTTTAATGTGCCGGATTATGAAACTGTAAGATTCTTTGATCTAAAGAAATACCAAAATGGATGGAAAATAGAAGGTATAAACACAGGCCCATAGGAAAAAGGGAGGAAAAATTTTTTTACAGGCGCGAATATTGTCCTTTTGTGGTATAATATGGTTTAAGTATTTATAAGGAGGCTATACCTATGAAAGGGACGGTTGTGTCTTTGTGGATTCAGATATTTACAGAGCTCTATGGGAAAGATAAAATAGAAAGGGCATTAGATGAAGTTGGCTGGCCTCAAGATAGAATTATTTCACCCCTAGAGAATATAGATGATAAGGAGGTCAAAGCTTTTTTTGCATCTGTGGCTGCAGAGGCAGGTAAAGATGAATCTACTGTACTCAGGGAGCTAGGGCATAATAATATATATGCATTTCAAGAATGGTTTCCTTCATATTTTGAAAGAAAGACTTTAAAGGGGTTTATCACCCTTATGGATGATGTACATACCCAGATAACAAAAAAGATTAAAGGAGCCAGGCCTCCACGGTTGCTTGTGAAGGAATTATCCCCCAAAGAGATAGAGTTTACTTATATATCTAATAGAGGTTTTTTCGACTATTTCATCGGCCTTTTAGAGGGAAGCGCAAAAGTATTTAAAGAAGAACTTGAATGGAAAGAGCTAGAAAGGGGCATGACAGAAGAAGGGTCCCACTATTTAAAGCTCTATGTTAAATTTGAAAAACAAGATGATGTGTTAAAAGAGCATAAGCTAAATAAGATATTATCGCTTGGTTTTCTAAAAAATATCCCTATAAAATTATCTATCTATTCATCCCTTTTATTTGCCCTTGTATACATATTGCCTGATATAGATGGGCGCTGGAGGGAAGGGCTTATATATACCGGCATTAATTTTATTATTACATTAATTACATCTATGGCCTTTTTATATCCCATGAAAGATTTTAAAGATGAGCTTAAGAGGATGAAGAATTTAGATTTTTCGGGGAAGACAGGTATAGAGACAGGGGACGAATTTGAAAACTATGCAATGCTTTTTAATAGGATAAAGGAGAACATTAGGAAAGACTTTTTGGTGCTAAAGGGTGGCACCGATGATATGTATAGATTTACTAAAGAATTTGGCGGTATAGCCGATAACATGTCCACTTTGTCTGATAGCATCTCAAATGTAGTACAAGAGGTTGCCTATGGGGCTAGCCATCAAGCAGAGGAGACCGAAAGTGCTGTATATCAATTAAATGAGAGTATCACTAACATAAATGAAATATCAGAACTTGAAATACAGGGCAAAAAGAATTTAGATAAAGCCGTAGAGACAATTACCAGATCACATGCAGATATTGAATCAGTGGCGGCTATGCTCTTAAAAGTTCGGGATAGTTTTGAAGGAGTAAATGAGAAGGCTTATACCCTTTCTAATAAGGCCAAAGAAAGCCTTGATATTGTAAATACTGTAGGCGCTATTTCAAAACGAACTAATATATTGGCTCTAAATGCTACTATTGAAGCATCTAGGGCAGGCGAAGCAGGCAAAGGTTTTGGTGTAGTGGCTGATGAGATAAGACATCTGGCAGAGTCTACAAATGAAGCTGTAGAGGAGATAAATGCAAATCTGGTGAGTTTTACAGGGGAGATTGCTCAAGTAGCGGAAGAAATTGCAGACCAATTTGACCAGATGGAGAAAAGCAATAGAACTCTTGGCCAGGTTTCTAAAGCCAATATGGAGTCTACAAACCAGGTATCGGCCGTAGCAGAGGATATATCAAAATTAGTCGAAGAACTCTCCCGTGAGACAACTATAATGTCGGATGTGTTTGAAAATATTCACTCGCTTTCCGCTATTGCGCAGGAAAATTCTGCATCTTCACAAGAGATGAGTGCTACAGTGACAGAATATTCTGAAAGAATTAAAGAACTTATGGAATATATACAGCAATTGGAAGAGCTAACCCTTGAGTTTAGAGAAGAGATAAGAAAATATGTTATATAGGTTTATATAGACATATAAAAGCCATGGCAAAAACTATCTCCATGGCTTTTTAATTTATCCAATGTCTATAAAGCCAAAGGGCTGCGAGTAGGCAATGTTATTATCCCCCACTGCCCTGATTCGTATATATCTATCTAGAGCGTCATTATGCTTATAGCTGAAGCTATTGCCAACCTCAATGACTCGTCCGTTCTTGGTAATCCATTCTATCCTCTGTGTATTTTCTGCGGTAATATCTATACTTCCTTTGTCTTTATCTACATGTATATTTTTTATGACTACATCTCTCGGTGTTTCGCCGTTTAAAAAGTACATATGGCCATTTTCCATTGCATATCTTACGCTAGTTTCAGATAGCCTATCAGCCATTATAATTGTATGATTTTTATCAAATTCATTTGCTATTATATGAGTATCATGCCCTGCCACACCCCATACAGGCCTTTGGGGCATAAGAATAGATAATATCTTATCCCACCAAGTTTCAGCTTCTTGGTATTTTGGATTAAAGACCTCCATCCCAAATAGACAGGGATACTTTGTATAAGTTTCTATATACCAATTTAGATCATATTTTTCTAGGTATAGAGGATAGCGAGGATGGGCCAATATCCCGCTTGCGCCATTTATCTCCATCTCATCATAGGCATCATATATATCTATCACATCGTTATCAGCAGTTCTTGTAATTGTTTCAAAAAGGCAAAGTGTTTGATGTAGATAATTAAATAGCTCTGCACCCTTTATTGCTAGCATTCCCAGATTTTCGGCAGACCTACCAAACTTTTCCCAAGGCCAAACAAATGCTAGATGTTCCGTTATTGCAAGTATTTTGTAGCCATGGGCATGATATAGATCTATTATCTCATGAGGGTCTAGCTCCGAATGTCCAGTGGCCCATCTATTGGCATGGGTATGTAAATTGGCTTTATATTGGTTTTTCCAGTTGACATCTTTATAGGGGTTTACTACTAATTCTTTCAAGGGATATTCCTCCAGATAAGTTTAATATTATTGCAATATACATCCTTTAGTGTAGTCTATAATAAATAAGAATGCAATTATATTTGCTAGCACTGCGGGTTATAGTAGATTTAAAGATTATTATCTGTTATCATTGAATAAAATAGGTGGGAGGAGTAATATAGCTAATGGAAAGTAAAAGGCATATTGTTAAGCCCCTGGAAGGTGGAATAGTAGATAGAATTTCACCACTTTTAAAATGTGAGAAACCCTTTTTAGGGCCTGATTCTTTCAATGAGCTTAATTTGATATTACAAAACAATACAGATGAAAGGTTTGAGGGCTTACTTGAGATTACGCCTCCTTATGGCTGGACTTTAGAGCCAGGGAATAGTCTTATGATAGCGATCCGACCTCAGAAGTTTGTTCTGGCAGAATTCTACCTATCAGTTCCTACAGGGCCTTTAGAGACATCTCATTTTCT
>JAAZLT010000216.1 GCA_012799205.1 Clostridiales bacterium | reverse complement strand
TACTACTTTAGCTTAAATATCCAATATATGCAATAATTCTCTAAAAAACGCAGTCAAAAGCCCAGAACAATATATGGTATTCTGGGTAATGTATTCTCAATCTGGCATAGCTAAATATTCTATTGATACTATCTCGCTATCTTCAAATATAAGTACAAGCTGTGATCTACCTTGGCTATATTTATAGGAGTTATCTTCCTTTATATAATCATCGCCATAGATCTTTATTGCCTCATCTATATCAGAGAATAGATACACTCCCTCTTTCGTAGTAATACTATCATCTAGGAGCACAACAGAGGCTACATAGTCCTTTCCATTTTCTTCGTATGTATACAGTTCAAATCCACTATATGTATATACCCTCTCCTTTCCTTGGAAGGCGCAGCTATCCGCCTCAAACTCATCCATAGGCTCGCCTAGATTCTTTAATATAGGTTCTGCCTCTTGGTGCATGGCAATTTCTATATTATTTGCCTTAAATACATAGCCTACATCCTCGCCTTCTAACTCCTCTTTCATATCATCTTCTTTACTTTCATTGGCATCTTTCATATCATTTAATTTTTGACTATCTTTCATCTCTATACTATCTGTCTTATTAGTATCCTCACCATTTGCCGAATGCCCAATCTTATCCTGACTAGCGCATCCAGTAAATATAATAAGAAATACCATGAAAATCATAGCCAGTCTTCTCATTTGCAAACCCCTCTTCATAAGTTCTAAGCCTAAGAGCTACAAATGAATTTTACACTAATTTGCCATGTTTTTCAAGGGCATAAATTTTACCCGCCTTGACGGAACTAAATATATATTATATCCTCTTTAATGCTGCTTTAAAGGAGGTCATTTTATGAGAAGAAATAATGAGTTATTAGAAGGTAATATATTTAAAACATATATAAACTACTTACTTCCTAGCATAGGCGGAATGCTGGGAATTTCTTTGTATGTACTGGGCGACACCTTAATAGTAGGAAGAGGCCTTGGAAGCAGTGGTCTTACTGCCTTAAATGTATCTATTCCCATTATGAATATATTTAGCGGTTTAGGCCTTCTACTAGGCATAGGTGGAGCTACAATTGTATCTATATTTAAGGGCCAAAATAGGGAAGACGATACTCATAGAGTGTTTTCTATATCTACTATTATTTCTATAATATTTGGTCTATTGATAATGATACTGGGGCTTACTAATCTAGAAAAATTTTCACTCTTTTTAGGTGCAGAAAAAGGCAAAATACTCAATATGTCTATGGAATACCTAAGGCCTTTATTTATATCATCTGTATTTTTTGTTCTAAATAGCTCTATGACTGTATATGTTCGAAATGACAATAATCCTAGATTATCTATGATATCCATGTTAACTGGCACCATATCTAATGTAGTATTAGATTATATATTTGTAATTGTATGTAATATGGGTATGTTTGGCGCCGGCCTTGCAACTTCGCTATCGCCTATTATAAGTCTTGCAATTTTGTCTATACACTTTCTAAGGGGGCAAAATAATATAAGGTTTGTAATGCCAGAGTTTGAATTTGCTCTAATAAAAAGGATATTCTCTAATGGCGCCTCAAGCTTTATAATAGAGTCCATGGCCGGTGTAGTAATATTTGGATTTAATAAGGTCATATTAGGGTTAGAGGGCAATACAGGCGTTGCAGCCTATAGCATAATTGCAAATCTATCCCTATTTTGCGTTGCTGTGTTAAACGGCATAG
>JAAZLT010000215.1 GCA_012799205.1 Clostridiales bacterium | reverse complement strand
TAGTGCATAGTTCTGGAAAACCATTGCAATGTCTCTATCCTTAGGTGCTACATCATTTACTAACTTATCATCGATGTATAATTCTCCCTCTGTGATTTCTTCTAGACCAGCTACCATCCTTAAAGTAGTGGACTTTCCACAGCCAGAGGGCCCGACCAATACTATAAATTCTTTGTCTTCAATCTCAAGGTTAAAATCACTTACAGCTGTTACCCCGCCTGGATAGACCTTATAGATCTCCTTAAACGTTAAACTTGCCATTAAAACCCCTCCATTATCTTATTTACATCTTATGTGGATGTAAAGTTTTCTATTTCCTTAAACTAGCTACATTATATATATATAAGGAAATGTTGACTATAGCCATTTTGTACAAAAATTATAAGGCTATTTTTGAAAAAGTTGCATAAACTCGTCTCATTTGTAGAGCTAATTATATCATATATTTACCTTTTGTCAAAATTAATAATATAAATTATCTTGCATTAATATCCATTTACGCGTATAATTATGAATATTAATATTCTAATACGGAGGTCATATAATGATAAAGGTAAGTATTATAGGTTCAACAGGATACGCAGGGATAGAGCTGGTACGCCTCTTAAATAGCCATCCTCAGGTCTCTATCTCTCATCTTATCTCGCATAGCCATGTGGGCAAGGCTGTTTCAGACCTATATCCCAACTTTAGGCATGTCACTGATAAAATATGCAATCCTTTAGATGTACATGCTATTTCAAAAGATAGTGATATAGTGTTTACAAGTCTTCCTCATGGCAAGTCAGATACTATTGTGCAGTTTTTACACAAAGAAGGTATAAAAGTTATAGATCTAAGCGCAGATTATAGATATCAAAAAGTGTCCACCTATGAAAATTGGTATAATCGTAAGCATGAAAATCCTCATCTTTTAAAAGAAGCCGTATATGGATTGCCTGAAATATACAGAAACGAAATAAAAAATGCCAATATAGTAGGAAATCCCGGTTGCTATGGCACCGCTGCAATTTTGGGTCTTGCACCCTTAGTTGCATCTAAACTTATAGATCAAAATTCTATTATAGTAGATGCCAAATCAGGGGCTACTGGCGCCGGCAAATCCCTTTCACAGGGGCTACACTTCTGTGAGCTCTCTGAGACCATGCGGGCCTACAAAATTGCATCTCATAGACATACATCTGAAATAGAAGAGATATTGAGTCTTTGTAGCAATGAAGATATTAAACTTTCATTCACCCCCCACCTAATGCCTTTAAAGCGCGGCATTTTATGTACAATGTATGCAAATTTAGAAGACTCATTTGACTTTAATTATATATATGATGTATATACAAATTTTTATGCAAAAGAGGCCTTTATAGAGATCTATAATGATAATATAATTCCTGAACCTAAATTCGTCAATGGCTCAAACAGCTGTCATATAGGGTTTGTCGTCGATGAGAGGTTAAATAGAATAATTGTAGTATCGGTTATAGATAATTTAATTAAAGGAGCTAGCGGTCAGGCTATACAAAATATGAATATTATGTTTGGTATAGATGAGACCATGGGGCTAGATATGCCAGGATGGTACCTATAATTAAGGAGGAGATAAAAAGATGAACGAGTTTATACAAAGGGCTAGTATCCTAATCGAGGCTCTCCCTTACATACAGAAGTTAAGCGGAAAAACAATTGTAATAAAATACGGCGGAAATGCAATGATAGACAAAGAGATTTCAAAGACAATAATGCAAGACATAGTGCTTCTCAAATATATAGGTGTCAACCCAATACTTATACATGGCGGTGGCCCTGGGATAAGCAAGATGCTCGAAGATCTCAATATAGAGTCTAAATTCCATAATGGACTTCGCATAACTGACAAAGACTCTATAGATGTTGTAGAAATGGTACTCACAGGCAAAATAAACAATGATATAGTCTCCCAGATAAATATGCTTGGTGGCAGGGCGGTAGGACTCTCTGGCAAAGACGCCAACCTTATAAAGGTAGAAAAGAAATCCCCCGTAGACGGTATAGATCTAGGATATGTAGGGGAGATTAAAAATGTGGATATAGGGGTATTAAATATTTTAAGCCAAGATGCATATATACCTGTTGTTGCACCGGTAGGTATAGGATTAGATGGGTTAAGTTATAATATAAATGCAGACACCGTTGCGGGAGAAATTGCTGCAGCTCTTAGGGCAGAGAAGCTCATATTCCTAACTGATATAGATGGCATATATAAAGATCCTAAAGACAAAGAATCTCTAATATCTGTTATCATGATAGATGAGGTCTATAGGCTTATAGAAAAAGGTGTTATAAGCGGCGGAATGATACCGAAAGTCATGGGGTGTATAAAAGGAATTGAGGGGGGTGTTAATAGAACGCATATATTAAATGGTACAATTCCCCACCCAATACTGCTAGAGATATTCACAGACACTGGCATAGGCACAATGGTCATAAGATAGATATAATATTCACAATTTATTCATAATTAGTTTATACCCAGTTCGCAAATACTTGTTATTATGTATACAGTCAAGTTAAGCGTTTGGAACTGATCTTAAAATAATATAAGTTTATCCTCCATGATATATAATTGAGACCGCCTGGCGACAAAACGCACAGTGCGGTCTCGGTGCATTTAGCATAAATCTATCGTCTACAAAATACCTATAGTAGTATGTAATGCACTTTTTGGAGGGGGATTTTATTGAAGTATAAAAAAGACTCTCTAGTCTATAATACATTTTTACTTACTCTTGCAAATTTTTTTATTCGGATTATGGGATTTGTATATCGAATCGTTATAAGTAGGCTAGCCGGCGCTGAGACCATGGGACTAATGCAGATGATGATGCCGCTTTATTCTACCTTTATAGGTATTGTCGCATCAGGGATTCCCATAGCCTTGACACGAATCATTACAACATATAGGACCAAGGGAGATTATAGAGCAATAAAAAACACTATCACCTCTGCTTTCATAGGTATATCCACGTTATCTAGCCTTCTCTTTGTAATTTTTATTTTAAACATCAATTTATTTTCCTCAAGACTACTCTCCAATAATATGACAAAGATCCCCTTAATGCTTCTGTCCCCTTGCATAATTATTATATCTATAAAGGCCATATTCAGGGGATATTTCCACGGTATGAAAAAGATACATATTCCTGCAATGGCGAATATATTTGAACAGATAATAAGAATAGGGCTAATATTTGCTCTGTTTTATTATATAGCACCGAATGACATAGAAAGCTCTGCACATCTTATAGTAATAGGTATGGTCATAGGGGAGCTCGCGAGCCTTTTGTTTTTACATGTAAACTTTTATAAACATTCTGCATTTATTAGAACCTATGATAGCTCTTGCAATGTACATGGCACGACATTAAAGAGTATAGGAAAAATAGCTCTCCCCATCACCTCCACAAGAGTTATATTGTCTATAGCTTCATCCATACGGGCCGCCGTAGTACCCCGACAATTTATGCTTATGGGGATGACATCAAAGGAGGCGCTAAATTCTTTCGGAATAATAGGTAGCATGGTGGTGCCCCTGTTTTTTATCCCCTTTATCATTATAAATGGCTTAGGTACTATACTCATTCCAAATATCTCAGAAGATGTAGCAGCTAAAAGATGGGATAGCATCAGAAACAAAATTTCTAAGGCTATAGCTATAACCTGTGTAACAGCGTTTTTCTCTAGCACCATTCTCAAATCTCTCGGAGGTCATATAGGTGTTTTTTTATTTAAAGAACCAGATGTAGGGAAATACTTGACTCCCTCTGCCCCCTTTCTTGTATTACTTTGCCTACACCAAACACTCAGTAGCATTATGAATGGGCTGGGATTAGAAAGGGACTGCGCCGGAAATAATATAATTGGTGCCGTAGTAGAGCTAATTGCTCTATATATCTTTATACCTATAAAAGGCGTATTTGGATATATAATAAGTTTCTATCTAGGTAGTGCCGTAGCTGCATTTTTGCATTATATCTCTATTTATAAAAAGACTAGTCTCAGCTTTAACATAGCAAAATGGGTTCTAGGTCCTGTATTTAGCACATTTATAACTGGGTTATGCATAAAAATCATATTAATGAAACTTTTATTATCGAGTATGGCCTCTTATTTTATCATTTTACTCCCAACCATAGTAGGCTTTTTTGTATTTCTATCTGTACTTTGGGCAGTGAATGTAGCCATAGATAAACTAATACAGTCCTGGATTTATAGATGAGGCAGCGATTATGATAGAAGATATAATAACTACATTGTATATTAATATAAGATATTTAAAAATCTCCTAGCAGAAGATGCTAAGAGATTTTTTGCTTAGTAAATAAGACCTAACTTAACAAAGTAAAATAGTTCTTGCATATTT
>JAAZLT010000214.1 GCA_012799205.1 Clostridiales bacterium | reverse complement strand
CTTTGACTTTGAGCGTATTGTATTTTAGCATCTTTAATGTTGCTAGAATTAGTATAAAAGCTAGGATCAGCCATATTGGTCTCGAGTTCTTTTAATAGAGATTCAAGCTCGTGTATTGATTTTTCAAGGGCTTGAATCTTTTCATTTACCTTTGCATTCTTCTTTTGCCTCTCGCGTTTCATCTGCCGTTCTCTTTGTATCTGGGTTTTAGATTTAGCTACAGGTTTTTCAGCGTCTAGCTTAGCCTGTTTCAATTGATCCTGTTTTTTATCAACATAATATTTATAATTTCCCAGATATTCTGTTATGCCTCCATCTTCTAAAACTAATATTCGATTGGCAGTTTTATCGAGAAAATATCTATCATGAGACACTATTAGCATAGTTCCTGGATAATTTTTTAAAGCGTACTCTAACTGCTCCTTAGAATCTAAGTCTAGATGATTAGTGGGCTCATCTAGTATTAAGAAATTGTCTTTTGAAAGGGCCAACTTTGTAAGCAGGACCTTGCCCCTTTCACCGCCACTTAAAAGATTTATAGTCTTAAATACATCATCCCCAGTAAATAATAATGAGGCTAATGCATTTCTAATTTGCGTCTGTGTTAAATTGGGAAAACTCTCCCAAATTTCTTCAAGTACTGTGTTTTCATCTCCTAAGCTAGATTGATCTTGATCATAATAACCTATGGATACACCCGCCCCAAATTTAATAGATCCAGATGATGGCTTATGTATGCCCATAATTATTTTCAGTAGTGTAGATTTCCCTACACCATTTGGGCCAATTATTGCAACCCTATCTCCTTTATGGAGGGAAAAGGATACATCTTTAAATAGTACATTATCCCCAAATGTTTTACTCAAGTCTTTTATCTCTAAAACCTTATAGCCACTTTCTCGTTCAATGCTAAAGTCTATATTGGCAATATCATGATCATATGGTCTATCTACAAGCTCAATACGACCTAACATCTTTTCTCTACTCTTAGCAGCTCTTAAACTCTTTTCCCTATTAAAAGAGCGATATCGTTCAATTATAGCTTTTTGTCTGCTAATTTCGGCCTGTTGTTTATCAAACTTTTTTTGCTGATCTATTATTCTTTCAGCCCGCCTTCTTTGATAGTTACTATAGTTTCCATTATATATATAGTTTCTGCCATCCTCAATCTCTATGATTGAATTACATACATTGTCTAAAAAGTATCTATCATGGGATATTAACATTACCGTTTTCTCATAGGATGCAAGATATTGTTCTAGCCATTCTATAGCATTGAGATCCAGACAATTTGTCGGCTCGTCTAATAGCAATAAGGAGGGCCTCTGGAGGAGTAACTTTGCTAGAAGGACTCGAGTTTTTTGGCCACCGCTTAGCTGGGCTATAGGCTGTTTATACTGATGCTCGGTAAAGCCAAGCCCGTTTAATATTCCCTTTATGCGACTTTCAAAATCATAGCCACCCTCTTTTTCAAACCTTTCCAAGAGTATAGCATATTCATTTGCAAGCATTATATAATCAGGGTTGTCCATAGATGTAAACCTTCCCATATCCTTTTCTATATCTCTAAGTCTAGATTTTATTTTAAAGGCAGGGGCATATACATCTAATAATTCGTTCCATATATCACTGCTGGAATCAAAATTATGATTTTGTGGTAAATATCCCATTGTAAGGCCATGAGATTTATGGATCTCACCGCTATCGGGCAGGTATTCTCCTATAAGAAGTCTAAAAAGGGTGGTTTTCCCCGCACCATTGGGGCCGACTATGCCAGTCTTAGAGGATTCGTTTATATGAAAAGAGATATTTTCGAGTATAATGTCTTTGCCAAAGGATTTTTTTAAATTATTACAGGTAAGTAAAGCCATATAATGCTCCTTTATAAAAGAATTCTATATGATATGATAACAAACACGCGGCATATTGACAACAAGAGAAAATAGATGGTAGTATATATGTAAAGATTGGCAAAAGTTTAACCGGCTTTAAAAATCTAGGCTACATCAAAGGTAGGTGACATATATGGCTAAATCAAAAGGTAGAGTTTCGGATGCTGTAATGAGAAGGATGCCTAAATATTATCGATATCTAAAAGAAATGCGAGATGACGGAATAGAGCGTATATCTTCAAGAGAACTAAGTGATAAAATGGGGCTTACAGCTTCGCAGATAAGACAAGATTTTAATAGCTTTGGTGGTTTTGGGCAGCAGGGTTACGGTTATAATGTCAATGAGTTATATGAGGAAATACAAAAGATTCTAGGGCTTGATAAGACGTATAACTGCATAGTAATAGGAGCAGGAAACTTAGGGCAGGCCCTTACAAATTATAGCGGGTTTGAGAGAGAGGGATTTCATGTAATGGCCCTTTTTGACATCAATCCGCGTCTTATAGGCATGTCCATCAGAGATATACCCATATTAGATATAGAGGATATAGAAGGTTTTCTAGACCAACATAGGGTGGATATAGCAGCAATATGTGCTCCTAAAGACGCCGCCCAGTCTATAGCCGATGATTTAATAAAATATGGGGTAAGGGGGATATGGAACTTTGCCCCCACTGACGTTACATCTTCATCAGAAGTTGTGATCGAAAATGTGCACCTTAGCGATAATTTGCATACAATCTCTTTTAGAATGGGTGGATATAGCTTATAAAAATCGGGGTAGGGGGGTGGCCTTTTATGAAAAAGAGAAGTGAGATATTAAATTTATCTGTAATATGCATACATGAGGGGATAGATTTTGGTAAAGTAAAAGAACTTATAATTGATCCGGCACAGGGCAGGGTTATGTATTTAATTATAGACGATGGCAACTGGTATTTAGGTGCTAAGTTTATAGAATTTAACAGCATCCTTGGCATAGGTAGTGATGCTATAACTATTAAAACTATTGAAGATATAAAAGATATCAATGCTAAAGAGGGTGAAGTTTTAGAACTTATAAAAAAGGGCATAAAGGTAATAGGTGCTAAAACATATTCCCAAAGTGGTGAGTATATTGGTGAAATAGAGGAGTTTTATATTGACAATAAAGATGGAAGTATAGTGAAATGTTTAATAGATAATATAGAGCTACCTTCTGCTAACATCATAACCTATGGTAGAACCGTAATTGTGGTTGAAGATGGACAGTTAGAAACTGTCAAACCCAGGAAGCTTGAGGAAGGCAAGCTTATTAAATCAGAAAACATATTTGAGCATAGGCAAAGGCAATTCGTCCTAGGCCGAAAGGCGACTAAAGATATAAAGGACGGAGAGGGCCATATAATAGTTTCCGAGGGCCAGATTATAGATGAGAATATTGTTGAAAAAATATCCATTGAAGGTAAGCTAGTGGAATTAACTATGAATATAAAATAAAAGATTACAATTGTATTACGATTCTCTCAAATGTATTATATTTTGAAGCCTTTATTTACTTATAGCTATTATTCATTTATTATATGTTATATATTATATGCAAGATATGGTATGGTAGGAGGAGTTGTAATGCAAGCGAGAATGTCATCTAAACAGGCAAAAAAGAGAAGTAGCAATATGGGAAAAGTAGGAAAAATCTTTTTAATAATATTTATAACCCTATTGATATTGGCAATAGTGGGCATGTGTGCCTATGTGTATAAATTCTTAAATCTAGAAGTATTCTATTCAGGTATTACAATCGATGATATTGATTTGGAGGGCATGGGCAAACGTGAAGCCATAGACGCCTTGTGGGATAAGCATCAGCCTACAATGGATGAGGTAAATATTGTCCTCTATTTAGACGATATGAAATGGGAGTTTGATCAAGACGATATAAGAGTAGATATTAATATAGAGGAAGTAGTGGAAGAGGCCTATGCTATTGGCAGAGAAGGCTCTATTATAGATAGGTTGAGGCATATAAAGCAGACAGCTGAAACAGGGGCATATTTTGAAACTGCCCTCACATATGATATTGAGCTCATATCTGAAAGGGTAGCAGCAATTGCAGATGATATATATATAGAGCCTATAGAGGCTACAATAGCTTTCGATCCATCTGCGGATCCTATGTTCACATTCACCGATGAAGGCTATGGTAGGGAGATGTTAGTAGATACGGCGCTAGAGGATATAAGGGCTAAGACAGCAAATTGGGATTTTACTCCCTATAAAATCCCTGTTAGAGAGTTAGAACCAGAATTTACAGTGGCGGAACTTAAAACGTGGACTAATAAAATTGCCAGTTTCTCGACTAAAAGGAGTGGGTCTGCAGAGCGGAAACATAATATAGCTCTGTCGGGGAGTGCATTCAACGGGATTAGTATAGAGCCTGGTGAAATATTCTCTTTTAACGAAACCACAGGTCCTAGAGATACAAAGACCGGATATAAAGATGCTCCAGTTATAAAGGATGGTAGAGAATTGGTGCCAGAGCCAGGTGGGGGAAATTGTCAGACATCCAGTACCCTATACGCAGCGCTTATAAGGGCTGATGTAGAGATAGTGGAAAGATATCCACACTCATGGCCCTCCACCTATATAGATCCAGGGCAGGATGCCACAGTTAATTATCCCAATGTGGATCTAAAGGTGAGAAATAATAGAGACTCTGCGCTCTTTATACGTAGCTATATATCCAATGATAATATAGTATTTGAAATCTATGGTAAACCCTCAAAAGAATATGATAAGATAGGAGTTATCTCAGATATACTCAGTGTCACGCCTGCGCCTGAATATA
Organism: Clostridiales bacterium; assembly: GCA_012799205.1. Classification (GTDB taxonomy): domain Bacteria; phylum Bacillota; class Clostridia; order Caldicoprobacterales; family Xylanivirgaceae; genus JAAZLT01. The sequence continues at coordinate 7,874 of JAAZLT010000214.1, read as the reverse complement.
AAGAGGTAAAAGATCCGGAATTGTATGAGGATACGGAGGAAATAGAATATAAATCAAGGCCTGGCTATAAAGTACAAACTTATAGAATCTACTATAAAGGTGGTAAGGAGATCAAAAGAGTAAAGGAAGATTATAGCGTCTATCCTGTAATAACAGGCAGGAAGAGGGTGGGCACTAAACCTAAACCAGAACCCGAGGTACCAGAAGATGCAGAAGATAGCGAAGGAACAAAATCAGATGAAGAAAACACAGGCGATACAAAGACGGATGAAAAAAAGTCAAATGATGATTAAATAGGATATATAATATAAAAAGGCTTTCCCCAAAAGCTTTTTTATATTATATGGAGGATAATAGATTGGAGTTGATATATATTATGTTATACCCGCTGAAGTTTAAACCTATATTTAAGGAAAAGATATGGGGGGGAGATGTATTAAAGAGAAGATATAATATGAAGTTGCCTTCATCAAAAATTGGTGAGAGCTGGAATATAGCATCACATAAAAATGGTATGAGTGTAGTATCCAATGGGCCCTTAAAGGGAGAGAGCTTGGAAGATATAATAAAAAAATATGGGCGAAAATTACTCGGCAAAACAGATGATGGAAAAACGATAGATGAGTTCCCCTTGCTTATAAAACTATTAGATGCAAGGGACGTTTTGTCTGTACAAGTTCATCCAGACGATGTTTATGCAAAAGAATATGAATCAGGCGAACTGGGGAAAACAGAGATGTGGTATATAATAGATGCAGATCCTGGTTCATTCATAGTATACGGCGTTGAGCCCAATATAACTAGGGATGGTTTTAGAAAAGCTATAGAGGCCGGAGATGTAGAAAGCTGCCTCAGACGATTGGATATAGAGCCCGGGGATGTGATTTACATGCCGGCGGGTATGGTGCATGCTATAGGTGCAGGCATACTCCTATGCGAAATCCAGCAAAACTCCGATACTACATATAGGGTCTACGATTGGGATAGAATAGGTGATGATGGCATGCCTAGAGAGCTACATATAGATAAGGCATTAGATGTTATAGACTTTGAAGGCCTATATACAAGGGATAAGTTAAACGGGCTAACCATATATGAAGGTGATAGTAGCAAGACCTACTATATCGCCACTAATCACTTTGCTGTGGAGAAACTTAGGATACAGGGTACGTTGGCGGATAGTACCGATTGCCATAATTTTCATGCATTGACTGCTATTGAGGGTAGTGGATGTATTGTTTATGAGAAGGGGCATGTAGAATTTAGTGGGGGAGACTCCATACTCATCCCCGCCGTATTAGGAAATTATAAAATAGAGGGAAATACCACCTTAATAAAGGCGTATATGCCAAATATCAATGAAGATATCATTAGTCCACTGCTTAAAAAAGGATTTTGCCGTCATGAGCTACTCAAGATTACCGGCATAAAAGAGGAGACCTTGGAGAATATCAATTGACTTGAATAAACTAAAGATGGTAAGATATTATCAACAATCTAGGAGGGAGAGAGACCTATGGCCGATATAAAAATAGAGGTATTAGAGATGTTGAGCCAAAATAGTAGAATAAAACCTGAGGAAATTGCTACTATGTTAGGTAGGAAGACGAGCGAAATTGAAAATATTATATCAGAGCTAGAAGAGGACAATACGATTGTAAAATATAATACCATAGTGAACTGGGATAAGGTAGATAATGAACGTGTATCAGCCCTGATTGAGGTAAGGGTGACACCGCAAAGGGATATGGGGTTTGATTCTATTGCAAAAAAACTTTATCACTTTCCTGAAGTTACCTCTGTGTATCTAATGTCTGGTGCATATGATCTTTGCGTCATGGTAAAGGGTAAGAGCATGAAGGATGTTGCATATTTTGTAGCGCAAAAGCTATCAGTAATAGAGGAAGTACAAAGCACAGCTACGCATTTTGTACTAAAGACCTATAAGACAGAGGGTATAGTTTTAGACGATAAGAAAAAAGATGGTAGGGGGGTTATTAGACTATGAACTGGGAGCATTTTATCTCTAGCAAAGTAAGTAAGATGCCTCCCTCTGGAATAAGAAAGTTTTTTGATATTGTCAATGAAATGGAAGATGCTGTTTCCCTTGGAGTAGGAGAGCCAGACTTCGTAACCCCTTGGAATATAAGGCAGGCATGTGTGGATTCGTTGGAAGAGGGCATGACGCATTATACCTCTAATTGGGGTATGATTGAGTTAAGAGATGCAGTACATCAGTATCTAGACGAGAGGTTTGATATATCATATAATCCCGAAGGCGAAATATTAATTACAGTTGGTGCCAGTGAGGGTATAGATCTTGCTCTAAGGACATTAATTGAGCATGGGGATGAGGTACTTATACCTGATCCTTCCTATGTATCCTATGCACCGTGCGTTTCTTTAGCTGGAGGTGTTCCTACTGCGGTTACCTGCACAGCTGAAGATAATTTTAAGTTGACACCTGATCATCTAAAGCAAAAGATAGGGCCGAAGACCAAGGTGCTTATACTCCCTTACCCGAATAATCCTACCGGCGCTATAATGACACGGAAAGAGCTAGAGGCCATTGCAAAGGTAATAGAGGATACCGACATAGCTGTCATATCAGATGAAATATATGCAGAGCTTACCTATAATGGAGACCATGTAAGTTTTGCAAATATGCCAAATATGCGAGATAGAACAATATTACTAAATGGATTTTCCAAGGCCTTTGCCATGACAGGATGGAGATTAGGATATGCTGCAGGCAATCCTCATTTTATAGGTGGTATGGTCAAAATTCATCAATATACCATGCTTTGCGCTCCTATAATGAGCCAAGTTGCAGGGTTAGAGGCCCTAAAAAGTGGTTTTAAAGATAATTTTGAGACTGTTAGGAATATGGTTAGACAATATAACCATAGAAGACGAGTTATTTTAAAGGGCGTTCGGGATATGGGGCTTGAATGTTTTGAGCCACTGGGCGCATTTTATATATTCCCATCTATACAAAAGACTGGTATGACAAGTGAGGAATTTTGCGAGAGATTACTCATGGAGGAAAAGGTGGCAGTCGTTCCTGGTAATGCATTTGGAAAAAGTGGAGAGGGCTTTATAAGATGTTCATATGCTTATTCTATAGATAATATCAATATTGCACTGGAGCGTATGGGAAACTTTGTGGCAAGGTATATAAAATAATTAAAGGTTTATGCTAGGGTTCATAGAATTAACTGGGGGCATTGAGATGCGTTATAACGTAGAAACAGATCGGGATTATATAGAGGGGGAATACGAAGTCTTCGGGGCAGACAAAAGAATTAATAGAGGTCCTGAATTTCAGATGGACCGGCGCCCAAATTATATGACCTATACCATATTGGGAATTAATGTAGTGGTATGGATACTTATGGGTTTAACAGGGCTTATATTTAGACTTAACCAATCTAGCCAACTGCTACTATTTGGTGCTAAGGTAAACCAGCTCATAGTAAAGGGGCAATATTGGAGACTTTTTACTGCTATGTTTTTGCATATAGGGATTACGCATTTATTTTTTAACTCCTATGCATTATACATATACGGACCGGTAGTAGAACAATTATTTGGCAAGGTAAAATTCCTTCTCATATATATTATAGCGGGTCTTATGGGTAGTTTACTCAGTTATATGTTTAGCCTCAATCCATCTGCAGGTGCATCTGGTGCTATATTTGGACTCATGGGCTCCCTTTTGTATTTTAGAAAGATCCATAGAAATATTTTTGATAGAGCGGTAGGCTCGCGTCTTATCATGATTTTAGCAATAAACCTATTATATGGTTTTATTCAGCCAGGCATAGATAACTGGGGACATATCGGTGGATTATTGGGAGGGTTTTTAGTAGCTAACGGAACAGGCCTTTATAGATCAAAACAAGATCCTTCAACAAAGATTATGTTTTGGGGTGTAATAGCTCTAATATTTATATATGGTTTAATCCATGGTAAACATAAGTATTTACCAGCACTTCTATAAAATTTAACGTAAACTTTCATCAAACAGGGCATATATTAAAACTAAAGGGGTCAAACTAAACCTGATACTGTGTATATATTAAATGTATTGATGAAGGGAGAGAAGACAATGAGGGATAGAAATACAATGCCTAGTAGAAGAAGACGTAGTGAGCCTATGTCATATGAGGGTATTGAGGAAACATTTAATAAATACCTAGACAGCTTTGTAGGGTATGTGGATAATTTTTTTAACAGAGATGGGCAAACGGCATTTGACTCTAGTATTAAGGCTGATATAAGAGAGTGTGAAAAGGAATATATATTAGAAGCTGAAATGCCAGGATATAAGAAAGAGGATATAAGTGTGGAGCTGATAGATGATCAGCTTAACATATCCGCAAAAAGAGAGGAAAGTGTAGAAGAGGCAGGTAAAAACTATATAAGAAGAGAGAGACGATTGGGAACGGTAGGTCGTAGCTTTACGGTACATGGAATAAAGCAGGAGGGTGTAAAGGCCGAATATAAAGACGGCATGCTCCATATAGTACTACCCAAGAGTGAAGATAATATTAAAAGAGGCAAAAACATAGAGGTTAAATGAGGATAACAAAAATAGAGCAGATATTGGATTTCGAAAGGCCATATCTGCTCTATTTATTTATGCATTATATCAAAGGGATTATATAGCAGTTCTTTATAGTGGGAGTATATTACATGTGCTTAAAAAGCGATTAAATGCCTCCCTACCATTTGGGGTAGTTTTAAATACACCTGCATCCACTAGAACTTGGGTGCATTTTTTACCGACACCATTTTCTATAACTTTTTGCGCCTTTGCACTATTGAGCCGATTGCCGTAGCAAGAGATTAATTCTTCGATCCAATACGAATGCTTATTCAAAGGATGATCCACATCTTTGATTCTATCAACAGTGTAATCCCCCATAAGTATAGCTTTGATAGAGGCAAGTTCCTCCTTAAGCCTTCCCGGCAAAATAAATAGCCCCATAACCTCTATAAGTCCTATGTTCTCCTTTTTTATATGATGTAAAGGAGCATGGGGATGGAATATGCCAAGCGGATGTTCATCGGTGGTCCTATTATTTCGAAATACTAAATCTATCTCAAATTCGCCTTTTTTATTCTTTCGGGCAATAGGTGTTATAGTATTATGAGGTATACTATTATCGAACTCGTCTTTACTTTCGGCAATTATATCTATAGATGGATCTGAATAGCTCCTCCAGGTGTTTAATATATTTGTACATATATCTATAAGATTGTGTATGTTATTAGAGGAGAGCCTTAAGGCTGACATTGGCCAGTTGACAACCCCTATATTCACATCTAAACAATCAGCCGATTGCATAGAGTATTCAACTTCGGCTACCTCCATTGGAAATGTATAACGGCCACCTTGAAAATGATCATGATTTAATATAGACCCTCCCACTATTGGCAGATCAGCATTGGATCCTATAAAATAATGTGGGAAATGATCTAAAAAACTTAAGAGATTTTTAAATGTCTTTTTAGTTATATTCATAGGGACATGCTCTTCGCTTAAAACTATGCAATGTTCATTATAATAGACATATGGTGAATATTGAAGATGCCACCTTTCCCCGTGCAAATCGATGGGAATAGTACGAAGGGTTTGCCTAGCTGGATGATTTAATCTGCCCCTATACCCTACATTTTCTGGGCAGAGTACACATTTAGGATATCCCACTTGTACAGCATCTCTCAAAGCGGCAATTTCTCTTGGATCCTTTTCAGGTTTTGTAAGGTTTATGGTGATCTCCAGTCTACCGAAGGGACTTTCATAATCCCATTTTTTATTTTTAGCTATACGGCTAACACGAATATAATCGCATTTTTGGCATAGCTCATAAAAATAATCAGTGGCCTTTTCTATTCCTTGTGTATCCTTGATATTTTGAAAATGCCTAATTATCTCCGATGGTTTGGGCATTAGAGCTCCCATTATCTTAGTGTCAAATAGATCTCTATAAGTCAAATTATTTTGGGGTATAAGTCCCAACTCATATGCGTAATCTAAAAGCTCCTCTAGTATAGGTGTAGCGGTTTCGGGAACGGAAGTTGCTTTCATATCCCCTTTATATGGCATATCTAAATCAAATAGGGCAAGAAGCTTATTTCGAGTATATGTAATATCTTCTCTATCGATTATACTATTTTGTATTCCATATTGCAACAGCCTCTCTATTGCCATTGTTAAGTCACTATTATCTCGGTTAGACACAAAACCACTCCTTATGTTTTGTTATAATTACAGATATCTTCATTTTATATTTTGACAAGTGCAGAAGTTATCTATATATTTATATTATAGAAGATTTTTAGGAAATAAACAATCTGCATTTGACAAGGAGGATCTTTATGGAATTTACATTTGATAATCAGGCTTTAAGCATTATAAGATTTTTATATGGGAATGAAGTGGATGTAATACAAAGACAGACAAAAAGATATGGAGAGGCCTTAAATAGATTTAGCGAACTATTTGGGAAACGTGATAGAGAAATACAAATTTATAGTACACCAGGGCGAACAGAAATTGGTGGGAATCATACAGACCATAATCATGGTAAGGTATTGGCCGGAGGAGTAAATCTAGACTCAATCGGCATAGCAGGACGTAGGGATGATGGGGTTATAAAATGCTATTCTAAAGGGTATGAGAAGCCCTTTGTAGTAGATCTTGATCATTTGGAACCCAAGACATCAGAAGAGGGTTCAACCAATGCCCTCATAAGAGGGATCGCAGCTAGGCTCTCAGAGTTAGGATATAATATAGGAGGATTTGATGCATATATAGACAGTGAAGTATTGCCAGGATCTGGGCTTAGCTCTTCTGCTTCTATAGAGGTATTATTGGGCACCATTTTAAACTATCTATATAATGCTGGCGAGGTGCCAGAAGAGGAGCTTGCTAAGATTGGGCAATATGCGGAGAATGTATTTTTTGGCAAACCTTGCGGACTTATGGATCAGATGGCATGCGCCATAGGTGGGTTTGTATCCATAGACTTTGAGGATGTGGATAATCCCAAGATAGAGAAAATAGATTTTGATATAAAAGAGCAGGGGTATAATTTAATAGTTGTAGATACTGGTGGAAATCATTCAGATTTAACAGATGACTATGCAGCTATTCCAGGCGAAATGAAGGCTGTAGCAGGGGCCCTTGGCGCAAATGTCTGTAGAGAATTATCTATGGAAATATTAATAGAAAATATCCCTATATTAAGAGAAAAATTGGGAGATAGAGCAATTCTCAGAGCAATGCACTTCTTTGCCGAAAATGAAAGAGTAGTAGCTCAAGCTGAGGCTCTAAAAAGAGAAGATTTTATAAGTTTTCTAAGATTAGTGAATGAATCTGGCAGTAGTTCTTGGAGGTGGCTACAAAACTGCTTTACCACACATAGCCCCCGAGAACAAGGCATTACCTTAGGGCTTGCCCTTACAGAACAATTTATGAAAGATAATAATATAGAAGGGGCATGTAGGGTACATGGAGGGGGATTTGCAGGAACAATGCAGGTGTTTATGCCGAAAGATTTTACTAGCCAATATAAGTCTAGTATAGAAAATGTATTTGGAAAAGGCACGGTCAATATTTTAAATATAAGAAAGCACGGGACTATCTGTGTGATGAAAACATTTTTATAAGATTAGTCTATATTCCGTTGGTTAGTAATCTCCGTATTTTTTCGATATAGTTTTGAGTCTCCTTAGGAAGTTTTGCAAATTGACTGGGGTCTTTTAAGTTGGTAATATTATTTTTTATAACATTACCTGGGCCCCAGTTATATGCGGCTAGAGCAATATCTAGATTGCCATTAAATCTATCCAGCTGGGATTTT
>JAAZLT010000021.1 GCA_012799205.1 Clostridiales bacterium | reverse complement strand
TAGATAATATACCGCCTCTACCCACATCCTCAATTATATGTGCATCTGACCCACTTATCTTTGGCATATTATTTTGCCTAGAAAATGCTAAGGCTAAATGATTCCTGTTTTTTTGCCTTGGGTGCCCGTTATATACTTCTACTCCATCTAGTAGATCAGGTGAAGCAACCGCGCATTTACCTCTATAGGGATGGGCTTGATATATTAAAAGATTATATCTTTCTTTTATCTCCTGAAATTCTTCTAGGCTTATCTCATATAGCTTTGGATAATCAAACAAAAGTTGTTCATCAAAGCCATATACCAAAAAGTCATTTGGTTTAGATACGGTGAATCTCAGTTCCATTCCTAAAAACACATCTATACCAAGTTTCTGTCCCTCATCTTTAGCAATCCGATAACCCTCCAGATACATATTAACCTTATCATCCCAATCTATATCTCCTAGTGAATCAAAGTATCTTTCATGATAGTGATCCGTTATTACAAACCCGCTATATCCCTTATCCCGATATAGCCTTGCTATTTCTTTTGCTGGTATATGCCCACAAGGACTTACCTCTTCTGTATGGGCATGGACATCATATTTATACATATCTTTCTCCTTTTCCCCTTTACATTTCTAAACTTTTAGCTAACCTAGATATGGAGGAATATATACCTTCTGAAGGCGTAATCTCTTCAGAAAACCTTTCCGGTCCTAACTCTAGATTATATATGCCTGAATAACCATTGTCTTTTAACGCATTTACATAGAGCTCTAAGGGCAGACTCTCATATCCCTTAAGCGGATTATGAGTAACAACCCCATCTAGCCCATGTATATGTGTGTGGATTACATTCTTTAGGAAGCTATCAGATGGCAGGATTTCTATATGTTCTTTAGGTGGATTATTTAACCCTCGTTCAACTAATATATTTGAATAAAAATGGCCCATATCCCATATGATCCCAATATTTGGTCTGTCTATATCATTTATCATGTTTAAGACACCTTCTGTAGAATCTCCAGGATCTAATATTCCCTTTTTCCTATTATTCTCTAGAGCCACTTTCATGGGTAGGCCATCCCTGTCAATTGCATCACTCCATTGCCTAAGGGTGTTGACTGTTCTATCATAAAGCTCAGCTTTTGTTGCGGACTCATCTCTCAATGCATGTACTACAAATATAAGTTCATCTTGATATTTTGTAAAGTTTTCTATTATATATTTTGCGGAAGGGTATATATCTATAAATGAAGACCCCATATAGTTTTCAGAACCTTGAATATGTACCGTCAAATTAAATCCCATTCTCCAGATGAGGTCAAGTATTTTTACATAGTCCTCCTCCTTGGCACCATGTGCTAAGGCTCTAAATTCTATGGATTCCACCCCATATTCCCTTATATTCTCTAAATACTCCTCTACATTTTCATGCTCTGCAATTAAATCATTCTCCCTTTTAGATGTGGTATTACCTTCAAATACAGCCCTTGCAAGCGAAACGCCTAGCATATAATTAGCTCCCTTCATCTGCATTTATTGCTATTTTACCTATTGCATTTATTTGTCTTCACTAGCCCCTATTGTGAATCTTTGGTATTGAAAAATCCTTCTCTTTAAACCCCACTATTCCTAATGAATTCTCTACATTTTCTCTATGGTCTTTATAAGGGGAATTATGGGTGTCAGATCCAAATACTAATTTAACGCCTCTTTCAAACATATCCCTTAAGAACTCATTATACTGCCTATAGAAACGCTCCGGCATGGAATCACCAAATATCATAGATGGATTAGCCTCTATATATACATCATTTTCTATCATAGCACTGGCCAACTCATCATTCATAGACTTTGGAACCTTACTAAAATCAGCCAACTCTTTATCAGTCCATTTTTGACTGCGCC
>JAAZLT010000213.1 GCA_012799205.1 Clostridiales bacterium | reverse complement strand
TAACGGCACAAGAAAATGTGGCATTTCCCCTTATGGCACAAGGAGTTAAAAGAAAAGAGAGAATGGAGATGGCAAAGAGGCTATTAGATATTTTTGAACTGGGGGAACACTTAAATCTCAGGCCAGGAGAACTCTCAGGAGGGCAGCAGCAAAGAGTATCTATAGCAAGAGCTATAATAGGAAAGCCGGATATCATATTTGCAGATGAGCCTACAGGAAATTTAGACTCCAAGAATGCGGCTCAGATTGTAGATATATTAAAAAATATCTCAGATAGGGATAACACCACCATATTGATGGTAACCCATGATATGGAAAGGGCAAAAAGTGCAGATAGAATCATCTATATAGAGGATGGAAGAGTAGTAAATAGGGAGGAGAAGGGGTTATGAAAAGAGTTATTACACTATGTCTAATCTTGATAGTGCTTATGATGTCAACACCTTTGGTATTTGCCGCAGGTGATAGATTGGCTATTGACAATAAAAATGTATATAAAGGGATGGATAAGCCCTATTCTAAGGGCTACAGACCTTCTGTAAAAAATGGCAAGGCCACTATTATATTGCCTTTAATATATGAGGGAGAATATGATATTACAAAAAACAGGATAAGAGTTACGCCAGATCTAGGGGATCCGATAAACTCTCCCTTTTCGTATTCAAACTATCAGATGGGTGTGCCTTTTAAGGAAAATGATGTGAATGATGGAAAATCTACTGTATCTGGATTTTTAATAAAGCTAGAAATTCCTCTTGTGAAGGATAGAATAAATGGCACCTATCCAGTTGTAATTAATACAGCCTATTCTATTGTAAAGGATGGTGAGGGTGAAAATTTAGAATTAGAGCAGCCCTTTACTGTATATGTGAATATATCTGATGGTGTAGATCCAAATGCACCGGAGCCGGAGCCAGAGCCAGAACCAGAACCAGAGCCGCGACCTCAGCCAAAGTTAATAATAGATGAATATGAGATAAAGCCTAATATAGTAATGGCGGGAGAAGCATTTGAGGTAGTAGCCAAGTTAAAGAACACAGAGAAAATCTGGAGTGCGCAGAATATTAAGGTGAGATATAAGGGAGAGACGGAAAATATTTTGTCAGATTCTAAGAGCAATACCATATTTATAGATGAGATAAAAAAGCAAGAGGCCTTTGAATTGACCCTAAAGCTAAGAACCAGGCTTGATATTGAACCAAAGCCACAAAAGATACTAATAGATATAGAATATGAGGATAGTGATCGAAATTCTTATACTTTAAGTGAAGAGATACCAATTGAGATAAGACAGCCCCTAAGGCTTGAGATGGACGAGGTGAATATTCCATCTACTGTAAATGCTGGGGATAGCCTTCCTATTACTACTAATGTATTCAATATGGGCAGAAGTACCTTATATAATGTACGGTGCGCTATAGATATGCCTGGGGTCATACCTGATGGCAGTGCTTACATAGGAAATATGGAGCCTGGTACCTCTAGCGGAATTGAGATATATGCATTCTTTGGAACTTTGGATATGGGGAATAATAATAGCTCAGGTGGTGAAGCTGAAAAATACGGAAGGTCTGAAGGGATTATGACAATTACCTATGAGGATGAAAATGCAAAAGAATATACGAAAGAGCTGGAACTTGCTACGAGCATAGAAAAGCCGGTGTTTCAAATTGACGTAAATAGACAAGAGGAGCCAGAGGATGAACCAGAAAGGGCAACTCAATGGTGGGTGTCTATTGCATTGGCCCTCGGTGTAGCCATGATATTATTTGGAGCAATCTCCTATAGAAGAAAGATAAATAAACTGAGGATGGAGTATGGCAATGAAGACCTTTGATATAATATATCTTGCGGCATTAAACCTTTATAGGCGTCTAGCTAGATCTCTTTTGACAGTGGTGGGAGTAATTATAGGCACTACAAGTATAGTTATAATGATTGCCATTGGCCTTACAAATCTTGCTCAATTTAATGAAATGCTAGAGGGAACAGAACTTACAAAAATTCAAGTGATGGGGGACTCGAGGCTAAGTCATAGCGCAGGTAATCTTCAAGCCTTGAGCCTAAATGATGCGGCCATTAGTGCCCTTTATGAGATAGAACATGTAGATAAGGTCATACCATTAAAGAGCTTACAGATGTATGCAAAAGCGGACAGATATCATGCAAATCATTTGAATGTGGTGGCCATACCTACAGAGGACATTAAAATCATGGCTGAACTTGAGAAAGGAAGTTATCCATCTTTGGAGAGTCCTACAAATCAAGTAATAATGGGTATGGGGATAGCTGGGCAGTTTATACAGACAGAAGATGATTATATGAATAGAGATTATATGGGGCCAGACCTTGACTGGCTCAATACTCATATAGATATGTACCTAGGTAGTGAAGAGCGCGGGGATGATTCCAATACACCAAGTTCTAGAAGGTATATAGCCAATGTTGTAGGCATAATTGAAGGGGAGAGTGAGGAGAATCCCAACTATGATATATATATTGGCCTAGATAAGGCAAAAAAGGTAATTCAGGAGAATCATAGATTGGCAAGGGAGTTAAATATAGAGCTAAACTCCTATGATATGGCCTATGTATATGCAGATAAAATGGATAATGTAAAATCCATAGTTTCTACTATAAAGAATTTCGGATTTGATGCATATAGTGATACAGAGTGGATTGACGAGATGCAAAGGCAGCAAAGGGCTCAGCAAGGACAACTGGCAGCCATAGGATTTATATCCCTTATAGTGTCGGCTATAGGTATTGCAAATACAATGATGACAGGTGTTTTAGAGCGGCGTAGAGAAATTGGTGTTATGAAGGTAATTGGGGTTGCCATGGATAAGATAAGATCTGTATTTTTAGTAGAGGCAGCCATGATAGGTCTAATAGGGGGGCTAGCAGGGGTTATACTTTCTCATATATTTGCCTATATATTAAGTACAAACACTTCAGAGACCGTATTTTTAGGAATGTATTTTAGAGAAAACATGAAAATTATAATCCCACTGTGGCTGGATATGGCCTCCATAGGCATTGCAATTGTAGTAGGAATAGTGGCAGGTATATTCCCGGCAAACAGGGCAACTAAGATGAGCCCGCTAGATAGTATTAGAGGATAAATACATTACTAAACGATGAAAGGATAAACCTATATATGATATAATGTATATAGAGGTCTTTTTTATATGCTTGTATTATATAGCATGCATTTTGGCGAAGAAATTCTAATGGCTTGGTCTAACTATTCATAGTCTGAACGTCAGATATAATTAATATTACATAGTATAGCACCAAGATAGTAGTATCAAGATAGTTTAAAACATATAATAAAAAGGAGATTGAGAAGATGAAGTCACCTAATATTTTACTCATAATGACTGATCAGCAAAGATTTGATACTTTAGGATGTTATGGGAACGACAGTATCGAAACTTCGAATTTAGATTGGATTGCATCTCAAGGGACGGTATTTCACAATGCCTATACTCCAAGCCCATCATGTGTTCCGGCAAGGGCTTGTCTTATAAGTGGCATGAATCAATGGAATACAGGGATTCTAGGAATGGGTGCAGGGCAAGGACCAATGGGTGTTGGGTTTAAACATACACTTCCCGGGGAACTTTCCAAGGGCGGATATCATACAAAAGGCATTGGAAAGATGCATTTCTTCCCCCAAAGGGCTTTAAATGGATTTCACAGCACATTATTAGATGAATCTGGTAGGGTAGAGGATCCGGACTTTGTGTCTGATTATAGAAAATGGTTCAATAAGAATAAGACCGGCGATTATGATATTATAGACCATGGCGTGAACTGGAATTCCTGGCAAGCTAGGCCATATCATGCACCGGAATTTTTGCATCCTACAAATTGGACAGTAAACAGTTCCATAGAATTTTTAAAGGAAAGGGATCCAAGTAAACCTTTCTTCCTAAAGGTATCCTTCGCTAGACCACATTCGCCCTATGATGCTCCGGATTATTATTTCAATAAATACTTAAGTAAGGATCTACCTGATAAAAAGCTGGGGGCTTGGTCATCTATACATGACGTACCCCATGAGAGGCATTGTCCAGACGCATGGCAAGGAGTGCGAAGCGATGAAGAGATCCACAGGGCTAGGGCTGGATATTATGGTAGCATTGATCACATTGATCAGCAGCTAGGCAGATTATTTTTACACCTTAGAAGGAATGGAGAATTTGATAATACTTTAATCATATTTACATCTGATCATGGAGATATGCTCGGAGATCATAACCTATGGCGTAAGACATATGCATATGAAGGATCTGCCCATATACCATTTATAGTAATGCTACCTAAGAATATGAGAGGGAATATGCGAAGAGATGTCTACGAGCCTGTAACGCTTTATGATATAATGCCAACGGTATTAGACGTAGTAGGTCAAAGTATTCCAGACACAGTAGATGGAATGAGCGTACTGCCTCTTATACAAGATAGGGACATAAAGTGGCGTGACTATATCCATGGCGAACATTGTGCCTGTTATTCAGCTGAAAATGAAATGCAATATCTCACGGATGGGAAATGGAAATATATATGGTATCCTAGGACCGGCAGGGAACAACTCTTCAATCTAATGGAAGACCCTTATGAGTGTAAAGACCTTGTAGATGATGATTCATACAAAGAGGAATTATTACAGTGGAGGTTAAATCTTATAAGGGAACTAGAGCCTCGAGATCTTGGCTTAACAGATGGCGCTGAGCTTGTATGTCAAGCTGGTAGGGGGCCTATAATATCTCCAAAATATAAAGAACGTATGGAAAAAGCAGATTTTGATTGGATGCAATATAAAGAGGCTAGTCGCTGGCAAAGTAATATCCTTTAGTGTTTAAATCCATTTAATTCATAGAAGGATGGTGAAATGAGTTAGAATGAATAAATTTAATAGGTATAAGTGGAGGCATAATTATAATGTAATTTCAGGAGAACCTGGGCCTAAGATTGCACTTAGTTCCAACGGACAAGTATGGTTTACTTGGACTAAATTAGGTGCTGGGGCAGAATTTGCTTTTAATAAAAACAATGGTAATAGGGTTATTATAGCTAGACTACAGAATAACAAAGTAGAAAAGATGGCTGAAATTAACTGCGGAAGAAGATACCCACATCTTAAGGATATTATAGTCACAGACCAAACCGCCATATCATTTTGGACAGAGGTTATAGATAATAGATCAAAAATTATTATAGGGAGTTATGGAGAAAGAAAAATAATTCATCTAGGCGAAGATGTGCTTGATATAAAGGCTGAGTTGCTATCTGATGGAAGTATAATCTGTGGTATAATTTTACTAAACGGGAAGAATACTAGCCTTCGTTTTATTCGGTTTAAAGATGTACACCAGCTACTTGATGACAATATAGACAAGATAGAGTATATTGATGATCTAACAATAGATGGAGTCTGGTCCTTGTCTATGGAATCTGACGATCAAGGGGGTCTATGGGTTTCATACGATAGCTTTATTGATTCTAGATTTGGGGTATTTGCAATGTATATTGATGTCTGCACAAATTCCTATAATAAATTTGAATTGCCTTCTCAGGGTTATGCTACATATCCTAAAATTACTATATCTAAAAATAAAAAGGTATGTGTATTATGGAGACAGGAAAAATTATGGGGTAGAAGAGTTTACGATTTTATGGACAAAACCCAGATAAAACTTGCTATCTTAAATTCTGATGGCATAATGTCTACAGAAATAGTACCTATACCACCAGATGAAGATGGACTTAAGATGCCATGTAATCCTGTTGGCATATGGCATAGGAAACATCTAAGGGTGTTCTATCGTATATACAGGGGCGCAATACGGGATGTAGGAGAGACAATAAACGATTGGGGCTGGCAGATATACGAAATGATAAGAGATGCTGAAGGCAATTGGCATAGTCCTGTACCAGTATCAATAGATATAGGATACTGCGATGATAGTTTCGAGGTAGTCTGTCCGAATCAACAAGAACTAATAGGTATCTACCATAGTTGTAGTTTTGACTCCAATAGAGAGACAATACATTCCTCTCGAATTAATATAGCCCAAAGTTCTAATAGGCCTAGATCGCATAAAATCAAGAGGAAAGTTAGAGAGATAGAGCATATTCTATTAAGTGAATGTGATAAAGAGTATAATGGCAGTGATCGTCCTAGGGTTGATATAGATGGGGGGCAGCTAAGGTGTTATTGGGGTGATATGCATAGACATTCGAATATATCAAAATGTATACCTGAACATGATGGCAGTTACGTAGATCATCTAAAATATGCTTTGGTGTCGAGAAAATTTGATTTTTACACTATAACAGACCATTCAAATCAAATAGTATTATCAGAATGGGAGAGGGTATTAGATCTATTGGATTTATCCAATCAGGAAGGCAGTTTTGCCGGGGTTTATGGCTTTGAACATACATATAAGGGTCATCAGAACTTCTACTTTCTAGATAGGGAGGCAGCAGAATTTGGCTATAGGAAACTCCGACATTATGATACATTAGCTGAGGCTTTTGAGGGGATTAGACAGGCAGGTTTAGAGGATCGTATAATGATAGTGAGGCATTTCCATGCCGATGGATTGAGCTATAGACATATTATGACTAAGGAAGATGAAAGCGCCTTCAATAAAAGTTTTGATTGGGCAATGGAGGTTGTGCAAACGAGGGGATATTCGCCTCGTACAATAAATGAATTACTAAACACTGGATTAAGATTTGGATTTATAGGCGGATCAGACCATAGTAGACCCCCAGGACATCCTAAAGGTGGCATTGGCATTTATGAGCAGGCTATTACTGGTGCATGGCTTCCCAATATATCGCGTAAAAGCCTCTTTGGAGCATTCAAGAAAAGGACTACTTTTAGCACAAATGGCCCCAAAATGGCGATATGGATGACTGTTAATGGTATCTTTATGGGCGGGGAAGCACAGATGCAGGATAGAAATGAGATAGCTCTACATATAGAACCAACTACTAAAGTTGATGAAATTAGATTAATAAGAGATGGGCAAGTAGTAATGGTAAAGAGTAAATTTGAGGACGGCATAGTTGATATTAGCTTTATAGACGATCAAATAGACAAAGATATAAACTACTACTATGCCAAGGTCATCCAAAGCCCAGAACCAGGTAAAGACTACCCGGGAATAGCTTGGACTAGTCCCGTTTGGATATCTAATATAGATAAGTAGCATTTATCACTACAGGAAATATTAAGATTAAACAATTTTATTAATATTTTATATATAATAGTTAGGAAGGTGGAATGGGAGATGACATCAAGGGAGATAGTCATAAAGAATTTGGAGCATGATAATCCAAAAAGACCTGCCTTTAGCCATCCTGGGGATCGCCTTAATGATTTTTTAAGGGTAGGTATAGATACACCTACAAATTGGGAAGAAAAAAGATGGGTAGAAGGTAAGATGGAGTATTATAATGATGTATGGGGTAATATCTGGCGCCGGATGGTTGGGCGTTCAAGAAAAGGTGAAATATATAAGCCTGTATTGGAGGATTGGAGCCAATTGGATAAGATAACCATACCTGACTATGATAATCCTAGGCTATATGATAGAGCGCGTGAGGCTTTCTCGAAGCAATCGGATAAGTTTAAGCTAGGTGCTATAGGGGGTTGGGTATTTGATGATAGTAGATATCTACGTAGATTAGATATATATCTTATGGATCTTATACAAAACCGTGACTATATTGATAAGCTACACGAAATAGTGGCCTATGTATACGAGACCAAGATTAGGAGAATGGCAGAGGCCGGCGCTGATGGAATATTTATAGGCGAAGATTGGGGAACGCAGACAGGTCCTCTTATCGGGCCCTCAATGTGGCGAGATATATTCAGGCCTATATACGAAAGATTAATTGGCATAGCACATGAGCACGGCCTCAAGGTTATGATGCATTCATGTGGATATAACTGGCTTTTGATTGATGATTTAGCGAAAGCGGGTATAGACTGTTTCCAATTTGATCAGCCAGCTATTTATGACATGCCTGCTTTGGCAGATAAACTTAAAAGACATAAGGTTGCCCTATGGTCTCCCTTAGATATCCAGAAATTTTTGCCTACTGGGGATAGAGAGTTAATAAGATCTGAGGCTAAGCGTATGGTAGATATTTTTAGAGGCTTTTTCATAATAGATCACTATGGAGACCTTCACGGCATTGGTGTAGAACCTGAATGGGATACATGGGCATATGAGGCCTTTGTGGAGGCGGCATATCTATAAAAGTATATAGTTATATTTATATATAATATATTTATCCATATGGAAGTGGGCGATACAGTACTGCCCACTTTCTCTAAATTGAGGGCTGGCATAATGTGAACTAGATTATAAAAGGAGCATTTTTATTTTATAATAATATAATTCAATTCTAAAAAAGAGAAGCTGGTAGATTTTTGCTGAAAATGGTGATATAATTTGCTTAAATAGTTTCGAGCGGGTGATGCCCTTGGCCAAAGTAGAGATAAAATTTTCTAGATTTAGGACCTATATTTTATATTTAATAATTGTAATGCTGATATTTTTAATTTCTGGGCATTTTATTTTGAATCCAGTCAGGAATTTTATTATGAATCATGTGAAAGAGGACGCCATAAGACTTTCAAACAGTTATACTGATAGTCTGAGCCGCTGCATTGCTGCTACTAATATAATGAATGAACTAATAGAAGAAAAACTTATTATTGCTTTAAATATGGTCAAAAAGAATAAGAGCAAATTGGATAATAACCTCTTAAAAACTATCTGTGCTGAACTGAGAGTTGATGAAATATTCTGGTATAATCCTAAAGGCAGAATCATTTATTCCAGCTATGATGAT
>JAAZLT010000212.1 GCA_012799205.1 Clostridiales bacterium | reverse complement strand
TTTCATAGGGCTTAGCCCTTAGCTGCTCTGTAGATTGGGCCAGTAATACCTGGTTAAATATCTCCTCTAATAATCTAGAAAATGCCTCATCTTTGCCATCTGATAAAAATAGGTCTTTTAAATGTTCACCACTTAGTGTAATATTAAATTGAGTCATGTTCATCCTCCTCGGTTTGTATTGTTGGTAACTATATTTTAACCGAGGACTGAGCCTGGCTCAACTCATTTTTCTATTTACACCATTATATAGACTTAATCGGATTTTGGTAATATGTACATAGGATATGCACTAAAACTTTTTTAGAAGAAAAGTTTTTAAGATGAATATTCATTCTTTGGATGTAAATGGTGCAATAGTTATATGGCCACATTACATAGATATAGCTATAAATTGCATAGATTAAATGGGTTATAAGGTAGGTACACATTTGGTTGCATAGCTACTAATTGTATACTACAAGCTACAACTGGCTAGATATATAATAGATAGCACATATGCTACAGCTCTGCGCAGAGTAAGGCATTGTAAATACAAACTATATATGGGGGAGTGTCAAGATGAAGACAAAGAGAAACATTACTAAGTTAATGCTAATTTTACTTTGTATGCTTTTGGTAATATCATCTCTAGCAGCGTGTGGAAAAGACGTAAAAGATGATACCGCCAAAGGTGGAAAACCTAGCGGCACTGAAAAAGGATCTGATAAGAAAGACGATAAAGAGCCCAGCGCTGAAGGTGGCTATAGCGGATCTGCACCTGTAACAGAGGAGGAAAAGACCTTTACAATACTCACTACAAACAGTGGATCAAAGCTATCTACATCTTCTGATTGGGAGAAAATGACATGGTGGCATGAGGCATTAGAAAGAGCAAATATCAATCTTGAGCTTGAAATAATAGACTCATCTGCTTATGGCGACGTTGTAAGACCACGTCTCGCTGCTGCAGCAGATCTGCCAGATGCAATAAAACTACCTGACAAAGATCCAGATATGTCTTATCTAAATTCAGGAATATTTATAGAACTATCTGATCTTATCGATGAATACGGCTATAATCTCTCTAAGCAATTTGAAATATACGATTCACTAAAGGCTGAGGTTACTACACCGGATGGCGAAATATATTATCTACCATATATATATACACCACATAATAACTCAAGAACCTTGATGGTAAATGATGCTTTCGCTGAGAAGGTTGGTAAACCACTATCAGAGATGAAAACATTAGATGACTATTATGATTACTTAGTTGCTGTAAAAGAAGCAGATGCTAACGAAAATGGAAATCCTGATGATGAGATCCCTCTATTTATGCGTGCAGGAATGACAAAGCTTTGGGGGATGGTCTGGGGGCTTGATCTATCAGATGGTGGTGGATATCAAGCAGATGAAAATGGTAATATAATATGTGGTTATATAGATGATAGATACCTTGAAATGCTTACATTCTTTAATAAGCTCTACACTGAGGGACTTCTATATAATGAATTTGCAACCGCTGACCTAGATACACAAAATGCTCTCTTTGCAGACAATCAGGTAGGATCGCTTATACACTTTGTATCCAATTGCACAGGGTATTCACAGAGAATAGATCCTGATTGGAATATAGATACAGATGAGCTTATAATTGTACCTGTTGAACCCCTTGAAGGACCACATGGAGATAAATATGCTTATGGTCGTGATGTTCTAGGTTCTATATACGGTATAACAACAGAATGTGAAGATCCAGAGACGCTCTTTGCCTTCTTTGACTATCTCTATAGTGAAGAAATTGGCATTCTAACATGGTATGGACTTGAGGGCAAAGATTATGAAGTATCAAATGGAGATTATGTATTTTCAGATGAATTTTTAGATAATAAGGATAATTATCGTGGTGTAAATGGGTTTAACTTTGATGGGCTACCAAGTTATCAGTTCCCAGGTGGATATATGGCAACTCAAAGTGATAAGGTTAGAGATATTAGTGAGAATGTATTAAATAAACATCTTATGAATCCAACAGTGACATTCTCATATAAATTAGATTCAGAAAATGAAATAATTCAAGAATATGCAGCAGATCTAGCTACGTATTTTGATGAAAATCTAACCGCATTTATAATGGGCACAAAGCCTCTTAGCGAATGGGATTCATATGTTGAGACCGTAAAATCTATGCATGTGGATGATATTATTGAGGTTCATCAAGCAGTTTATGATAGGCAAAGTGCTGTAGAATAATATTAAAAGTATTTGCATTATACCCTGGATTTCCGGGGTATAATGCAAAATATAGTTTTAAGAAACGTATATATCTTGACTATAAGGGGGATAGCACTCCATGGAGATTAACACTCAGCGTACAAGACAAGAAAAGCCATCCTGGTTTAAGTCGTCGGTAGAGAATATAAAGCGAGATAAGCATCTTTTACTCATGTTCTTGCCGATTTTTTGTTATTATATTATATTCCACTATATACCCATGGGTGGGGCAATTATTGCATTTAAACACTTTAGGCCTGGACAGGGTGCATATGGTGGTGAATGGGTAGGCCTCAAATGGTTTATCCAATTTTTCAACTCTACATTTGCTCCTAGAATAATCAGAAACACTATATTGATATCGCTATATTCAATTGTATTTGGATTTCCAGTACCGATTCTATTTGCTATCTGTGTTACAGAGATTAAAAACTCTAAATTTAAGCGTACTGTACAGACTGTAAGCTATATGCCGCATTTTATATCCACTGTTGTATTAGTAGGTATGATTACTAGCTTTTTTACTTTAGGGGACAGTGGCATAATAAATAATGGTATAGAGAAGTTAATTGGAAAGAGAATTGATTTTTTGCTTAACCCTAAATGGTTTAGACCTCTATATGTAGGGTCTGGAATTTGGCAAAGTTTCGGCTTTAACTCCATCATATATATAGCGGCAATAACTGGAATAGATCCATCCTTATATGAGGCGGGCAAAATGGATGGAATTAGCAAATTTAAAGAAGTTATATATATTACCATACCCTTAATTGCGCCTACTATCATCATATTATTCATACTGCGTTTGGGCAGTATCATGAGCGTAGGCTTTGAAAAGGTATTTCTAATGTATAATCCTTCCGTATATGAAACAGCAGATGTCATATCCACTTACGTGTATCGAAAAGGGATTGAATCAAATAATTATAGTTATGCAGGTGCTGTAGGTCTATTTAACTCTATAGTAAACTTCATATTTGTATTTGTTGCTAACTATATTTGTAAAGATAATTTAGATGCTAGTCTATGGTAAGGTGTTTGAGATAACTCTTAACCTGGATTTAAGTGGTTCTCGGGTTGAGAACGATTGTCTTAATGAGGAGGAAATATCGTGAAGAGAATTAAATCTATAACATCAGATAGTTTTTTCTATCTTTTAGTATATATATTTGCAATAATTGCTTTAATAATAACACTATATCCATTTTTATATATTGTTGCTGTTTCATTTAGTGGCTCTCAAGCTGTATATAGAGGGAAGGTATTCTTATATCCTGTGGACTTTACACTAGAAGGATATAAACAGGTGCTAAAGCAAACTGGACTTTGGATGGCATACAGTAATACTATTTTTTATGTAGTTGTGGGGACGGCATTTAACTTAATTGCTACGTCTCTAGCAGCCTTTCCTTTGTCTAGAAAGGATTTTACCTCTAGAAGTTTTCTAAACTTCTTTATAGCATTTACTATGTACTTTTCTGGAGGGCTAATTCCTACTTATCTTTTGATAACTCAATTAGGGCTGTATAACTCTAGATGGGTTATGATTATACCCTCTATTGTATCTACCTATAATATTATGGTATGTCGTAGTGCATTTTCAGCAATCCCAGATGAAATTATGGAAAGTGCTAAGATAGATGGGGCAAACGACTGGCAGATATTCTTTAGCATTGCAATAAGGCTTATAACACCTACTCTAGCTGTGCTTACACTATATTATGCAGTGGGCCATTGGAATAATTTCTTTACAGCCTTACTCTATCTCAGTAAGGAAACGCTTATGCCTGTTCAGGTACTTCTAAGACGTGTACTTATACAATCATCTAGTGAGCTATTGGATGATGTAGCAGGGGATGATAAAGCAGCTGTTTCAATTCAAATTAGATATGTTACAATAGTTATAACCACAGTACCTATTCTGACAATATATCCACTTCTGCAAAGATATTTTATAGAAGGGGTTATGCTTGGGGCTGTAAAAGGTTAATAACATTATAATTATAGAATAAGGGTGATATTATGAGAATAATAATAACCAGTGATTTTGTACCTACTGATTTCAACATGCATCTATTTGAGGAAGGGAATATAGAGGAGCTATTTGCTGATGTACCAGAGCTTTTCTCTACGGCAGATAGGGTAGTTGTAAACCTAGAATGTGCCCTGACAGAGACTGGGGAGCCTATACCTAAATTTGGGCCAAACCTGAAGGCTGTTCCTAATACAGCTAAAGTCATGAAAGATATTGGTGTAACCGATTGCTCTTTGAGTAATAACCATGTGTTAGACTTTGGAGTGGAAGGGCTTAAAAATACTCTGAAGCATATAGAAGATAGCGGCCTAAATTGGACCGGAGTTGGAGAAAACGATACAGATTCGCGAAAGCCGCTTCTTATACAAGGCGACGACAAGACCGTTGCAATAATTTCGGTCTGTGAACATGAATATACCTATGCGCTTCCAAATAGGATGGGGGCCAATCCGTACGATCCATATAAGACTATGGACGATATAAGGGAAGCTAGAGAAAATGCTGACTATGTTGTAGTATTATATCATGGTGGCAAAGAATACTGCCATTATCCTTCACCAAGGCTAAGAGATGCATGCCAAGCTATGGTCAGAAATGGGGCAGATATAGTATTATGTCAACATAGCCACTGCATAGGAACTTATGAAGAATATGAGGATTCCTATATTCTATACGGACAGGGAAATTTTCATTTTGTAAAGGATAATGATTTTGAAGGCTGGCATTCGGGTTTTATCGCAATACTTGATATAGATGAAGAGTGCAAGATAACTTTTGAGCCCATAATTAGAAGCGATAAGGGCACAGGGATTGTACTTGCCAAGGATGAGAAAAGACAAAAGCTCATGGAGGCATTTAAAGAGCGAAGCAAAGCATTAGAATCTGACCTATGGTTAGAGGGTTGGGAAGATTTTTGTAAAAGTGTAAGAGAGACATATCTTGGCTCTATAGGTAATGCCTATACAAAAGATAGCACTGAACGTGAAAATGAGCACTTTGGACACTATCTAGACTGCGAAGCCCATACTGATGTATGGAGAACGATTTGTAAGACCTGGCACCATGAAGGAGATAAATAATAAAATGTATTTTAAGAAGTGATATCTAAGGAGAAGAATATGCGTAAAATGCTAAATAACAAGTCTTTTCGCGTATTTATCGCTACATTTATAAGTTTTATGACTATAGCTAGTGCTATAACTACTTCAATTTACATAAGAGAGGTCCGCAAAGAACGGATACAGTACTTAAAGACTATTGACGAACATACGGAAAACACTGTGGACCATCTAAACCAAAACTTTGAGGCGGTTATAGCTACTAGTAATAGTATATTTGTGTCCAAATGGTATCTGCATTATAGAAATCATGCCAATGTATATGATGATAATTTTGATATATTTAAAAGAATGGATATCACATCAGAGATACAGTCTAAGGTGACGGCGCTACCATATGTAACTGATATACTTGTAGTAATTCCCATATCTGATACCGTCATACATAGAAGAGGCTGGTCTACAATTAATAACTATGCCAAGATATATGGGCAAATTGTAATAGACTTAAATAATGACCCTACTACGCCTCCAAGTATTAGCTCTGAAGCCAACGATGCATGCACAATCGTTCTAGAAGATCCCATTAAAAGAAAGCATAAGGGCATTATTGCCGTATTGATAGATAAAAATAGCTTCAAAAAGGGATTGGAAGATATTTTGCCTGATACATTTAGCTATATTAGAGTTGAAACTAACGGACAATTGCTATATCAATCGGGTGAAGAAAAAGAAAACTTTATTATAGAGGATGCATCTACCAAATTTCAGTGGTTGGATCTTAGAATAGGATATCCTGATTATAGCGATACATTAATTGGTAAATCCAGATTCACTAATTATCTATTGACAGAGTTTATAGTTTTTGTACTCAGTCTTATAGCAGGTATTATTATTACTATGCTTAATTTGAGGCCATTGAGAGAACTTATTTCTAATTTGGGCGGCAATATAAATCTTACCAAGGATCCCTATGAGTTTATAAGTAAATATATAGAGACCTCATCAAACCACAATGCACTACTTCGTGAAGAAAAGGATAATCTAGCAAGATCTGTGAATAACTTTATATCGGTTATGAAAAAGGAAATATTATTTGGGATGATGACTAATCCAAGCTTTAATTTTCAGGATGAGAATATTCTATCATCCATATCATGGATAAATAATGGATATCCTTTTTTACTTGTTATTTTAGAATCTAAATTTACGGACTTTAAAGTGGATTGGAACCCTGATATTTATACAGACATCATAGATACCCCGCTCTATGACTATACATTTGAGATATTTTCTAATAACCAGTGCATGCTCTTTTGGTTCGAAAATAATGAAATTGCAGATAGAGCGCGAATAGAGCTGGGTAGTTCTATAGAATCTAGCCTACATAATGTCTTCTATTATGCAATTTCGAATGTTTTAGAGAGACCAGAAGATATGCATAAGGCCTATTTAACTCTAAGGGAAATACTCTATGAACAAAAGGCACAGCAATCTACACTGCCAATTTCCATAGAAATAGACCTTATAAATAACCTGCAGGAGAGCAACAGCCAAGGATGCATGGATATAATAAAAAGAATTAAAGATAAATATTGCCCAAATACCCTATTTAAGCTACTAGAGAGGGCAGCTGTGGAATATGGCATTGACACAGATGTGATTAGGTTAGAATATATCAGACATTCGAAAAATCTTTCCGTGGGGGGACAGTGGAACATAATATATGCCTTTGCAAAAGATATATGTACAGCAATAGAAAAATATAGGAATGCAAGGATGTATGAGTTTGCCAAGATGATACGCCAATATGTGGATGAAAACTACTGTAATCCAGATTTAAGCATAGAGGAGATTGCAGATCATTTTAATGTCCATAGGACATCTATATCTAAGATATTTAAGGAGCAGTTTGGCACTACCTATACCGACTATCTATTAGATCTTAGGATTGAAAGAGCAACAGAACTATTAAAAAATTCGGGCATGAGTATCACTAGAGTTGGTAAAACAGTAGGATATAGGCATTATACAACCTTTAAGAGGGCCTTTATAAGATATAAAGAGATATCACCAAGGGAGTTTCGTGGGTAAAAGCACATTCTATAATTTTAATCCTTAATAGTACCAAAGAGCCATAAAGATTTACATTTTTATGGCTCTTTATGATATAATAACCTCAACTAATTAAAAACTTTGATGGGAGCTTGATAGATATGGCAATATTAGTGACTGGAGGAGCAGGATATATTGGATCGCACACCTGTATAGAACTTTTAAATGCAGGATTTAATGTGATAGTGGTTGACAATTTCTCAAACAGTAAACCAGAGGCTATTAAGAGGATAGAAGACATAACAGGAA
>JAAZLT010000211.1 GCA_012799205.1 Clostridiales bacterium | reverse complement strand
CCATAAAGGGGTTATAGGCCTTAACAATGACATGCCCTGGCACCTACCGGAAGATCTTAAATACTTTCAGCGAACTACCATGGGCAAAACTGTGGTCATGGGGCGTAAGACATTTGAATCATTAAAAAAGCCCCTAAAGGGTCGAAAGAATATAATACTGACACGAAATAAATCTTTTGCGCATAGATCCTGCCTCGTGCTAAATTCCCTAGAAGACGTATTAGCAGAGGTAAGGGGCGAAAAGGAGACATTTATAATAGGTGGCGCAAAGATATATAGGCTATTTCTTCCCTATGCAAAAAGGATCTATATGACCTATATAGATCACGAATTTGAAGGGGATACATTTCTTCCCGAAATCTCGCTTACAGACTGGATTTTGACATCAGAAACTCCGGGAAGAAAAGATGAGAAAAATCCGTATAATTATTATTTTAGAGTATACGATCGGGCATCTACAAAGGAAAAGCTTTAGTATGCTAGATAAGGCGGGATAGCGCTCTGGTAAACTCAGTTTTGCCAGTGTTAGGATCTGTTGAGACATCTATAATACAGATATGTCTATCCCCCCTTACGCCCTTATCCACCATAAGGGTAGTTGGGGTATTCCCTATAATAAACTCCTCTGTAGGGCCGCTATGCCCGCGCAGCGCAAGGTTTATATTATATCTATCAAATAATGGGGGAAGCTGCTCTTTATAATCATAATGATAAAACAAAATGCGAGACAAAGCATTTTGAGCACTATTTAGTTCAGACTGTAGCCATTTTAATTGGTCAAGGGTTAGGCTTTTATCTACCATAGCTAGAGTCTCATAATCATAATGACAAAAGCCTTCGAATGTTATAAATTTATGATCCCCAAAGCTAAATGCATAATCTAAGGACTTGCCCTTAACGGGCCTTGCGATATATTCCCTGTAAAAATCTCTTATAAAATCAAATGCCAAATCGTGATTTCCAGCTGTTATAAATAGCGGTACTTTGAGCTCTAACAATATCTGCTGGACTAGTTTATAATCATGCTCTATAATTTGTGCGTCTAGGGGCTGTTTATCTTCATCATATCTGCTTGCAATATCACCTGTAAGCAGTACAAACTCTGGATTTACTTCATTTATTCTTTTAACTGCTCTTTTTAGATATTCTTCCGATTCATCCTCTAGGGCACTACATACATGTGGATCTGTTATATGTATAAATGTAAAGTTATTTGAAAACCCATCCACAACCCTTACCGCATTTGGCATAAAATCGGATCCATTCTCCCACGCAGCTTTAAGTGAGTAAAGATCGGGCATAATATTGGGTGAAATTTTACATTCTATCCTATAAATACTGCTTTGATCTTTGTTCTTGGCATTATCCATTGCTATAGGCGTGTTTGTATCTTTAATAATATGTTCAACTTTAAGGGAATAATGACAATGGTCGGATTCTAATAATATATCAAACTGCTCTATATTATCAGTTGGGAGCTCCATAAAAATGACCAACCTATGGCCATGTTGGATAATGGCCGGCTTGCTCCAAAGAGGATCGATAATATGTTTAATTCTAATGGTGCTATAAGTATCTATTTGCTCATTTTCCATATCTATCACCTTCTAACTATTTTGTTTTATACAGTTATATGTAATTGATAATTTATTATATTGTTTATATGAGTATAGATTGTGGGTACATTATTACAATATTATAAAAGATCGAATAGCATAATGAATTATCATAGAGCTATCCGATCCTTTATCAGTGTACCAAGTTCAGTTATGCATCTTTCCTATCAAAGAACATATTCAAGTCTGTTTTATCAGTATCAGCTGCTAGGGCATCATGTATTACCTCATTAATGGATTCCATCTTTTGCTTTTCAAAAAATGGTACACTAAGTATGTATGGAGAACCTGCCTTTTCAATTACTAACAGGGTTTGAATACCATTTGCTGCCATTGATAAGCCTATTATCATAATGACTAGACCCCCGACGAAAGTTTCGGCAAATGCTGCAAAACTTGCAATAATGATAAAAAGTCCAACTGCAAAGGGTTTAAAGAAAAACTTTGTGGAGATCATAGAGCCTGAAATATTTTTTAGGGGTATGTTTTGCTGATCTCGACCTGCTGGGATAAATCCCAATATGGTGTTAGCCACCTTTGTCTTAACAAACCTGGAATCTACCTCTATTTCACCCTTTAGCCAAAATAAAAGTAAACTGATAGAAAATCTTACTTTTCCCATATGCATTCTCCTTTCTAAATTTATACAAATGCTAGTTTATCATATATTTCTACAAATATCCACAATATAATATGCTTTTGTATATGTAATATGAGCATGAGTCAATGCTTTAGATGTTCTAATAGAGGAAATATAAATTAAATGTCGAAAGAAATATAAACATAGGTTAGATTATTAAAATGGCAAAATTAGTACCTATCAGGGAGGATTATCATGAATGATATAAAGCAACAACTAGAAGAGATAATGAACTGTTATCCCTATGAGGAGAAAATATTGATCGCGCCGTCTTATGCTGCTGGTAGGATGCTATTAGAAAGCTGTGTTAATGCAGGAATGCAGACTATAAACTTAAAGATAAGCACTCTGCTGTCGATAGCTGAAAGCATAGCGGGCCGCAAGCTTTCAATGGATGAAAAAATAGTATCTTCAGCTATATCTAGGGAAATACTCTTTAAAGTAATAATGGATATAAAGGCAGAAGGAAGACTAGAGTACTTTAATAATATAAAGATCAGTTCTGGATTTTGTCAGGCATTTTATCAGACCATCATGGAGCTAAAGATGGCTGCTAAAAAGACACAGGATATAGACCATGCAAAACTTGTAAATCATAATAAAGCCCATGATATAAAGATCATCTGGCAGGGCTATGATAGGGCCATGAAAGGGTATAAATTCTTGGATAAGGGAGATGTATATAAATTAGCTATTGCTAATTACTCAAGGGCGCCCAAAGCTATATATATCACTTTATCTAATATAAAGATGTCTAAATTAGAAAAGTCCCTCTATCTAGCTATCTCAAATGGTATGGGAAGTGTTATAGAGATGAACCGGCCTAGTGGATTAGTAGTGCCGGAGAATACGCTACATATGGATATAGACGCTAACAAAATAAAAAGGAGATCAAAGATTAATCCTATGCTCTATCTTTATGATATCAAATCACTGCCACTAGTGCAGCTAGATACAAAGCATCCTTTGGCTGAGAATATAAATATGTTTAGGGCTCAAGGAGAGATAAATGAAGTTCGGGGGGTACTGTTCGATATAAAGATGAAGGGGATTAACTTTGATCAGGTGGCCATATATTATATCGACAAAGACCCCTATGCCCACCTTTTTTACAATCTATGTCAAGGTCATGATATACCTATTACCTTTGGACAAGGGTTTAATATAAGCTATACAAATCCTGGTAGCCTTTTTAAGACAATACTGCGATGGATAGAAGATGATTTTTCAGTAAAAGAAATTGTACCCGCATTTATAAATGGGATTTTAAGACCTACCGGGGATATGGCGATAGATGGAATAAGTAGCAATCTTATAGGAAATACCTTAAGAGATAGCTCCGTAATAAGGGGGATATCACAATACAGGCAGATGGTAACAAGAAGACTGAATGAACTTGAAACTGAGGTTAAGGAATATCAAAAAGCTGTGACCATATGGCTAGATGAGATATTTCTTAAACATTTAGAAAGATTCCCTATGAGGGAAGATGGGGCCGTAAACTTTAGCAAGCTTGTAAAATGGGTTCACTATTGGATAGAAAACTTTTCGGCGGTTATAAACCGATATGATGCTGAGGCGAAAAGTGGTATAAGTGATAGCCTAAAATTAATAGAGGATCTGCCATCATATAATATATCCCTAAGGGATGCTCTGTCTCGGTTAGAGGACTATATATCTGGCATGAGCGTTGGATTTTCCATACCAGAGCCAGGAAAATTACATATAGATCATTATAGTAATGGAATATATATGGATAGGGCCCATAACTACTTTGTAGGGCTAAGTAGCAATAACTTCCCAGGCAAGACTATAGAAAATCCTGTTTTATTGGATATAGAACGTAGAAGGCTAGACCCAAGCTTAGAGAGGGCAAGAGATTCATATAGGGAAAAGATCTATACTTTTACTCAGACACTATCTACTGCTAAAACATATCTAAACTTTAGTTACTGTGCATTTGATATTTTAGATGGAACGGAAAACATCCCAGCCCCTATACTACTTCAAATTGCTCGTCTAAAAGATAGACTTTGCAATAATGATAGGGAGTTAAATTATAAAAAGCTCTGTAAGGATATGGGCAAAATTAAGGGGTTTATCCCGATAGATAGATCAGGGGTACTTAATAGGCTGGATTGGTGGCTCTGGCATATAGATAATAATCCATCATGGGCCTATAACAATTTTATAGATACTACTGATATCAGTATAGCTAAAACCTATGAGAGATTTATAGATAGCCTAAAAAAGGAATATATAGAAATTGATTATGGCATTGGTACTCATAAAGAGTCGGATGTGTTTCTTTCAAGTACTCAGTTAGAGCGCCTTGGAACCTGTCCTTATTCATACTTTTTAGTATATATACTAGGTATTAGGCCGTTAGAGCCATTAGAGCGTGATATAGATAGATGGCTAGACCCGCTAGAGAAGGGGACCTTATATCATACCATATACGATATATATAGCGAATATGTTGCGGAGCTAACAAAAGAGGGTAAGACCATAGATGATGAGAAGAGACGAAAGCTTCTATTTGCTATAGCCCAAAAGGTAGTCGCCGAGAAGGAAAGGGAGCAGGCAGCAGAAGATAGATGGCTAATAGATAGGTTTAAGGTGGAGCTGAGCCAGGATTTGGAGGTGTTTTTAGATACAGAAAGGGAAATGCCCGGTAGACCCATTGGTACAGAACTATCCTTTGGTATGGGTGGGGAATCAAAACCTGCTATATTAATATGGGAGACAAAAAAGCAGGGCTACTATCTTAGAGGGCGAATAGATAGGGTAAATGAGACAGAAGATGGACTTCATATATGGGACTATAAGACGGGAAGTACCTATAATTATGAAGATGATGAAAGCTTTAAAGGCGGGCGTCAATTGCAGCATGCACTATATGCTGCGGCTTTAGAGAAATTATGGCCTGATAAAAAGGTGATAAATAGCGGCTATCTATTTCCTACTGTAAGGGGCAAGGGCACTATAATAATGCGATATCCTCAAGATGCAGAGTATATAAAAAATCATAATAAAATATTAAGCTTTCTCATAAAGAATTTTGAGGAAGGCAAGTTTATGCTAACGGATAATGATAAGGATTGTACATTTTGCGACTATAAAGAAGTATGTAATAAAGATTTGATACCAGAGGATGTATCTAAAAAGTTTAAGGAGCTACTGAAGGAAATGAGGGGGATTAAATGAGCAAAGGTTTATCTGATCAAAAAGAGAGGGATAAGATAGTCAGTGTGTTGGATAAAAATTTTTTAGTGGAGGCCGGCGCGGGATCAGGTAAGACCTATAGTCTTGTTAGCCGTATGATAAGCCTAGTTAAAAATGGGGTGTCTTGCGAAAATATAGTGGCTATTACCTTTACCCGTAAAGCAGCAGGAGAGCTGCGGGAAAGATTTCAATTAGAGCTGGAGAATGCCATCTGTGACGAAAAAGATAATAATATTAGGGCAAACCTATTGTCGGGTCTGATGAATTTAGAGAGCTGTTTTATTG
>JAAZLT010000210.1 GCA_012799205.1 Clostridiales bacterium | reverse complement strand
TAGTGCATCCTTTGAGGCTAAAATTCACCACATTATTAGCATGTAGATCATATGAACCCATAGAAACTGGCAAATTGGCGGCACCTATGGTCTCATAGATTTTATGCCCCGAAAAAAAGCAATTTTGGAATGTAATATTTGCACAACCTACAGCATTTAAAAAGCCTCTATAGGGTGCTCCTTCTTTCCCCTCGCCTATAACATAATGAGTAGTTCCATCAATTATGGTATTAGAGCGGGTGATGTCAATGCCCCGACTATAATAGTTATATGTAGGTTTTTCCTTATTTGCAATGGTAGTAAATATGCCACCTTTAATTGTAAGGACATTTCCATCTATCGGTTTTGCTATAGCTTCGGTTATCTCATCATAATCCCAATCAATAGGGGTGTTTATGCCACCATCTGTATTTAATATAAAACAATCAGTTTGATCACTACCCTTATTTTGATTGCGACCAAAGCGAATATATCTTTTTACATTTGAATTTGTGACGCTTATATAGCAGGGCATATCTGGACGGAAATCTAACTGTCTTTGATCTCTAGTAAGCCTCTCAATAGGTGGTGTAAAGGGTTTTAAAGTTGATCGAACTAAAAAACAGGGGAGTTTATTATTATCTACGTCTCTATCATCTATTATAAAGCGGGTAGTACTCCAGTCGGTATCTGTTTCAATATTTGCTGTTAGAGCCCTCTTACCTATATAATATTCAGCATCTGCCTTGGTTTTTACAGGTAGCTTATGCTCATTAGCATATTCATGGGCGGCGCAAATAGCCTCCATATCATCTTTTATACCATCACCAACCGCGCCAAAGTCTTCATATTGCACATATGTATCCAAAATTTTCATTACCTCCAGTAAAAGAATTAAAGTTAGATTGTCGTTATGAAATAGTATACCATGATGAAAAAGGTTTTACTAGAGAATATTTTAGAGATACTATGCTTGGACATGGGTTTTCAATATTCTTAAGAATTCTTCCTTTTGCTCTTTATCATCGAAGGCCCTAAGAGGTACTATATAGCTAGATACTGCGCTTGTGTATATAAATATATGGCTCTTTGATTCAGCAATCCGCTCTATTGATTTCCAAGCTACCTTTGATTCATTGAGCTCATTCGTCTGCATTATGCCTTCTTCAAAAACTTTCAAACTGCGCTCCCCTAGCATATCTTTATTTTTTCCTTCATCCACCATCTTAGAGAGACGCCTTGCAGTATTCCATCTCATATATCTATTATAAAATATTACCCACACCAGATATACTATGGAACAGATTGTTAGCCAATACCAAAAAGGTATATCAGTGCTGGACTTTAATGCAAAGGGCATAATTAAAAATATTAGAGATACTATATATCTTTGGATAAATATGGACCTTTTAAAAGAAGCTGAATGCTCCATATGATAGAGATTAAAATCTATATAATCATCTTTTGTCAATTGGTATTTAATTTCCATTTTAACACTTCCTTTTAATAGAATCTAATAAACTATCTCTTACTTTATAGATGAGGTCTACTAAAGGGTCATATATATCATAGGTAGCACCTAAATCAAAAGATAAGGATGTGGATCAGCTTAGCAAGAGATAGTTAGCACTTTTATAAATTATATTAAGGTAATAAAACAGTTTTAAGTATGGGGTAGAGCCCTTCTGCCATCTTAAAAAAGCCTAAGTCCGTAGGATGGACTCCATCTACTGTCATCTCTTCAAAATGCTCCCCCATAAGCGTGGCACCATCTAAAAAGTATATATTTTCATCGCCCTTTAGCTTAAATTCTTTTACAGTATCATGTTGTACTTTCCGTCTCTTTTTATTTTCAAGCCTTACCCGAGCTTTATGGTTAAAGCTTGCATAGCGGGGCCTAGATATAACGAGTATAGGTATATTTTTATGGGCAGATCTAAATATATCTATTAATCTATATAGTAGTTATTATATCACCTCCAAACCTCCATAGATAGTGCTAAACTTATTAATTTACAGCTCTTATATCTTCTACGATAATATTTTTATCCATTTTTTTAAGGGGCATATATCCAGATAATAATGCAATTGAAGTTGATCCTATAAAGGATACTAGAATATAGATCCAGGGAAATTCCCATCCAAAGTCTTGAATATCAGTTACTAGCCTATATAGGATGTATGAAAGGCCGGCGCCGGCAGCTCCACCATATATGGATGCAGTAAGCCCATAGAATAATCCCTCTAAAGCAACCATTATCTTTACGCCCCTTTGAGACATACCAACAGCCTTAAACATGGCAAGTTCTCTAGTTCGAAGCAGTAGGTT
>JAAZLT010000209.1 GCA_012799205.1 Clostridiales bacterium | reverse complement strand
CCAAAGTTTATGAATATCCCAGGAGAAAATCTAAATGGTGTATATTCTGCCAACGAATTTTTGACCAGATCTAACCTTATGAGGGCCTACGATCCTGAAAATAACCCTACACCTATATATGTAGGAGACAGTGCAGCAGTTATAGGCGGCGGAAATGTAGCAATGGACTCTGCTAGGGTAGCTAAGAGGTTGGGTGCTAAAGATGTATATATAGTTTACAGAAGAAGCGAAGAGGAAATGCCTGCAAGGCTTGAGGAGATAGAACATGCCAAAGAGGAAGGAATCAAATTTAAACTGCTTACAAATCCTACAAAGATAATTGGGGATGACGGCTGGGTCAAATCTATTGAATGCATTGAGATGGAGCTTGGAGAGCCCGACAAATCTGGTAGAAGAAGGCCCATTGAAATAGAGGGAAGTGAATTTATAATAGATGTAGACACTGTTATAATTGCAATTGGACAATCGCCAAATCCCCTTTTAAAAGATACTACTAAAGGCCTAGATACCCATAGTTGGGGTGGTATAATAGTGGATGAAGATACCCTGGCCACCTCTAAGCAAGGTGTCTATGCAGGGGGCGACGCAGTAACAGGCGCCGCTACCGTCATTTTGGCAATGGGAGCGGGAAAACAAGCTGCCAAGTCTATTGATGAAGCTTTAAAGCAGCAAGCTACAAAAAATTCCTAAAAATCTTTAAAAATAGATAAGAGGCTATAGAATTTTCTTATAAACTCCATAGCCTCTTTTAATATCATTTTAATATAATTTCTACATGCCTATCTTCCTAAAGTTTTATATGGCAGTATCCACCTGGATTCTTTTTTAGGTACCTTTGATGATATTCTTCAGCTTCATAAAAGCTACCTAATGGTTCTATTTCCACCACTATTGGTCTGTCGTATTTTACCTGTTCTCTAGCTTTGCTCTTTTCTATTATAGCTAGGTCTTCTTTATCTATATAGTATATACCCGTGCGATATTGGGTACCCATATCATTGCCTTGCCTATTTAATATAGTAGGATCTACAATATTCCAGTAGCTATCTAGAAGCTCCATAAGATCTATCTTTGATTTATCATATTCTACATAGCAGACCTCTGCATGGCCGGTTTCTCCTGTGCAGACCTCTTCATAGGTAGGGTTTTCCTTTGCCCCATTTGCATAGCCTACCTTTGTATTTAATACTGCATCCAGCCTAGACATATATTCTTCTACGCCCCAAAAACATCCGGCTCCAAATACAATCTTTCCTATCTGTTTTTCTAGCTTTTCCATATAATATGCCTCCATTTATGTCGCCGCATCCTACTTTAACCTAACATTGCCCTATCATTATCAAACCTTGTATGGGCCGCATCTTCAAACATCTCTACAAGTTCTTCAACTGTTAAACCCTTTTTTGCGCCCCCGTTTATATCTAATACAATCTTTCCCTTATCCATCATAATAAGGCGATTTCCCATCTTTATAGCATGCTCCATATTATGCGTCACCATAAGGGTAGTAAGTCTCTCCTTCGATACTATTCTCTCAGTTATTTCGTTTATTAGCCTCACAGTGGAGGGGTCTAGGGCAGCTGTATGCTCATCTAATAAGAGAAGTTTTGGCTTTACCATTGTAGCTACAAGTAATGTCATGGCCTGCCTTTGTCCTCCAGATAGTAGCTCCACTTTAGAGTTTAGACGGTCCTCCAGCCCTAGATCTAGTTCAGATAGCCTCTCTCTAAATGCATCTCTGAGCCTGTCATTTAGCCCCCATTTTAGGCGCCGGCGCTTGCTTCTAGAATATGCCATAGATAGATTCTCTTCTATAGTCATAGTAGGTGCCGTTCCAATCATAGGATCCTGGAATACCCTTCCAATAAATCTTGCCCTTCTATGCTCTGGCAACTTAGTTATATCTTGTCCATCTAGGAATATGTTGCCCATATCCACGGGAAATACCCCAGAGATTACATTTAGCAGTGTAGATTTTCCTGCTCCATTGCTACCGACTATAGATATAAAATCTCCGCTTGATACCTGTAAATCTATATCTTTTAAAACGCTATTTTCGTTTATAGTTCCAATATTAAACATCTTAGATAAACCCTTTAGCTCTAACACTAAAATACCTCCTAAGTGCTACTACGCACCAACTTTCTCACCTGTGGCGTAAACAGAGCCACTATAACTAGTATGGTAGTAAGTAGTTTTAAATCCGTTGCGGAAAATCCCAATCTCAATGCAATACCAATACTAAGTCTATATATAAAAGATCCTAGAAGGGGTGAGAGGGTAGCAATAAATATTCCCCTCTCCCCCATTATCATTTCTCCTATTATCACCGATGCAAGGCCCGCTACTACTGTGCCTATACCCATTCCAACATCAGCAAACCCCTGATACTGCGCCACTAGAGCCCCAGACAGGGCAACCAATCCATTTGAAATTGAAAGCCCTAAAAGCTTCATAGCATCTGTATTCACTCCAAGTGCTCTAGCCATCCTTGGGTTATCACCTGTAGCTCTAAGCGCAAACCCTATTTGTGTCTTTAGAAAACTATCGAGAAATAGCTTTATAATCATAACCACTACTATAAAGGTTATTATAAACATCCACCTTTGAGGTATAAAAGACTCTTCCATAATTGTAAATATAGTGTTCGCATTTAAAAGCGTCACATTGGACTTTCCCATTACTCTAAGATTTATAGAGTATAGAGCAGTCATGGTCAAAATTCCCGATAATAGGCCAGTGATTTTGCCCTTGGTGTTTAAAAAACCCGTAATATATCCAGCTACCATACCGGCTATTGTAGCTATTATTACTGCTAGAGCCGGATTAAAACCCTTAAATATTAATATAGAGGCCACAGCTGCTCCCAAGGGAAAGCTGCCATCCACCGTTAAATCGGCAAAATCTAATATCTTGAATGTAATATATACACCCATGGCCATTATTCCAAATACTAATCCCTGCTCTAGGGATGTCACAAGCATATTAAGCAATTATATCACCTCATACAATCTAACAAGCTCTATATATCTCACTCTATAACTTCATCTGCTGCAGCTTCTAACTCAGCAGAAATCTCTACCCCTAAATCCTTTGCAGCCTTTTTGTTTATAATAAATATTATATCCTTTGTATCTTCTATGGGCAAATCCTTAGGTGTTTTTCCGTCTTTTAAAATCTTAACTGCTATCTCTCCCGTTTGTTTTCCAAGCAGTTTATAATCTATACCTTTAACCGCTACAGCCCCCGCATCTACCTGACCTCTTTCAGAACCTATAACAGGTATGTTATGATCGTTTGAAACCTTTATTACAGCTCCAATAGAGGATACAATAGTATTATCAGTTGGTACATATATGGCATCCACTCTTCCCATTAAAGATTGAGTGGCCTGGCTTACCTCGCTTGTATTGCTAACAGTAGCCTCTATTAAGTTTAAGCCCATATCAGATACTATATCTTTTGCTATATCTACCTGTACCTGGGAGTTTATTTCACCAGCGTTATAGAGTATTCCAATATTTTTAGCTGTAGGTATGAGCTCTGCTAAAAGTTCTATCTGCTCTTTAACTGGATTCATATCTGTTGTACCCGTTACGTTTGCCGTAGGGCTTTCAAGGTTTTCTGTAAGCCCTGCTTCTATAGGGTCCGTAACCGCTGTAATGAGTATAGGTATATCCGATGTCACATTAGCGGCAGCCTCAGCAGCAGGAGTTGCTATGGCTAGAATCATATCCATATTCTCGTCTGCAAATTTTCTTGCTATAGTCTGGGCATTATTTATATCTCCCTGTGCATTTTGGAAATCTAGTTTTATGTTCTCCCCATCCTTATATCCAGCTTCTTCTAATGCCTCAATAAACCCTTCACGAGCACTGTCTAAGGCAGCATGTTCTGCCAACTGAGAGATGCCTATCTTGATGACATCATTTGAACCAAAATTATTACATGCTACTAAACCTAATATAACAAAAAACAACAGAATTAATGCAAAAATGTGTTTTGACATAAAAAATCCTCCTCTTTTTTGCCGGAGGGATTATATATACATATATCCATTATCCCTACCGTGCTACCATTCTACTATGTAAAATGATAGCACAGTATCATTTTAAATACAATGAAAATATTTTCCCCCTCATGTAAAACATCTTATTCTCTTCTTCTAGCCTGAGATACTATCTGCCATCTTTCCCTTATCTGCTTTTCCATTCCAGGATTTAGACTACTATGCTCTAAGGCTATATTATACCATTTTACGGCATCATCATATTTTTTAAATGTATTAAATATTTCACCTATTAAGAATGCACACCTTTCAATTGGAAAAGATTTTGTAAATGCCTCGCTTTCATAACTTTTCTGAAAGTTATCTAGGGCATATTCTAAAAACTTTCTCTCATTTTTAGTGTCTTCTATATATCTATATAGCCATGCCAAAAACATAGCTAAAAGGCCTATATACTGCCTTGTATCATCCGTAATCAAAGCCTGATGAAGGGCTATCTTATGTGTGTTTATGGCATCTTCTATATCTCTTTCTCTATTTATATCCCTCTTTTGCCAATTTGGCGTGATTCTTTCGGTTATTATCTCCTTTCTCTCAAAGCCTATGGATTCAAATCTATCCTCAGTTGCAGCATATCCACATTCTGGACAGATTGAAATATTATAAAAATACGGGTTTTCTCCTATAAAATGGGCACATCCATCTGGGTCTCTATGGGTCACCCTAATTTTTCTGGACCTAACCTTTAATGCCTTAAATTTATACCCGCAGACAGGACAATTGAAACTCTTTTCAAATAAATCCTCATTTTTTGACATTTAAACCTCTCCCCCTAAACCAAATTGTTTATACTCATTAACTATATAGTGCATGTAGTTCCCAGTCAAATCTATAAAAAATTTTTCGCAGTCCTTGACAATGGGTTTGCAATAGTATAATATTATATAGCATCATGTGCCCATAGCTCAGCTGGATAGAGTGCTTGACTACGAATCAAGAGGTCGGGGGTTCGAATCCCTCTGGGCACGCCAAAAGTACTAAGATATTTAATTGTCTTAGTACTTTGTGGATATAAGCCATATCGGCTGCCTATCTTTCATTTATATTTGTAGTTGTGAAGTCCCTATTTAATAGGTTGCCATCTTCCTCATGGATTTTCTTACTAGATTGGGATTTATACTCTTTTATTACAATTAACTTTTTGCCAAGCTTTTCATATGCCTTTGGACTCTCTTGGGCTATATTAATTTGCCACATCTATAAAACGTCTGTGGGCAATATCTTTTCCTGTTGCAGTTTTAAAATTTTCTTCAATAATATTTTTTATCTCTTCCTGTTCATTTTCTACATCCCTAGAGTTCATATTTTCAAGTAGGTCTGCCTCCCATTGAATCTGAAAATCAATACCGTCAATTTTGGATGGGGTGTGGTGATTACCAATTATAAAGCATATCCTATCTATATCTTTATCATAGCTGACCTTATCTAGCATTTTCCGTGCTATTTTAGCGCCTTCTCTTTCCTGATATACATATTCTTTTGAACCATATTTTTCCCGGGCTACTACTATGCCAATATCATGTAATATAGCAACAATGGATATCAGCTCCGCCTCTTCGCCTTCTATGCCCTCACCCTCCATAATGTCCTCTGCATTTTTTAACACATTAAGGGTATGATCTACCCAATAAGGCGTATCCTTGAAAAACTCTTTCATTTTCTCAATAATCAATTTCTTATACATGATATATGCCTCCTTAAGTATATTTTAAATCCCCATATTGATAAAATAGTAAAAATAAAAAAAGAGAGCGATATGCTCTCTCTTGTTATATGCTCTGGCGGAGAAGGAGGGATTTGAACCCTCGCGCCGGTTCCCCGACCTACGCCCTTAGCAGGGGCGCCCCTTCGGCCAACTTGGGTACTTCTCCATATATGCCTTTGCATATAATCAATTGGCGGAGAGAGAGGGATTCGAACCCCCGGCACCTGACGGTGTCACTGGTTTTCAAGACCAGCTCCTTCAACCAGACTCGGACATCTCTCCATAAAAATTCCCTTTGACGTTAATACAGTATAGCAAAAGCTTAAAAAAAAGTCAACTTCAAAATTTTTATTTTTAATTTATCTAGACCACCGATTTCAGCGAAAGATCTAGGTAATTCAAAACCATCAATGCAGACGCTGAAATCAGTAGCTCTTATGTTTAGGTTTCTATCTTTTCCACTCCGCCCATATATGGAATTAAAGCATCTGGTATCCTTATGCTACCATCTTCTTCTTGGTAGTTTTCCATAATGGCAGCCAGTGCCCTGCCTATTGCAACACCTGAGCCATTTAACGTGTGAACATGGGCCGTTCTCTTTTCATCTTTTGGCCTATATCTAATGTCAGCTCTCCTTGCTTGAAAGCTTTCAAAATTACTGCATGATGATATCTCCACATATCTGTTATAACTTGGCATCCATACCTCTATATCATAGGTCTTTGCAGATGAAAAACCTAGATCCCCTGTGCAAAGCGTCACCACTCTATAGGGCAGCCCTAACCTTTTTAATACCTCTTCTGCATCTTTTGTAAGCCTTTCAAGCTCTTCATACGAATCATCAGGGTTTGCAAACTTTACAAGCTCCACTTTATTAAATTGGTGCTGCCTTATAAGCCCCCTTGTATCTCTTCCGGCAGAGCCTGCCTCTGCCCTAAAACAGGCACTATATGCTACATATTTTAAAGGCAGTTCTTTGGCATTTAATATCTGTTCCCTATGCATATTTGTCACAGGCACCTCTGCTGTTGGTATTAAAAAATACTCTGTTGACTCTATTTTAAACGCATCCTCTTCAAATTTTGGAAGTTGCCCTGTACCTGTCATGCTCCGCCTATGCGCCATAAACGGGGGGAATATTTCCATATAACCATGTTCTTCAGTATGTAGGTCTAGCATAAAATTTATAAGGGCACGCTCGAGCCTGGCTGCTTTTCCCTTTAAAAATGTAAATCTTGCCCCCGTAACTCTAGCTGCCGCCTCAGGATCTAGAATCCCAAGCTTCGCCCCTAAATCCCAATGTGGTTTAGCCTCAAAACCAAATTCTCTAGGCTCCCCCCATCTTCTAACCTCCTCATTATCCTCATCGCTATCACCTGTGGGCACATCACTGTGTGGGATATTTGGCATATCCATTATAATTGCCTGAAGTCTATCTTCTATATCTCTAAGTCTTATATCATGTTCTTTTATCTTCTCCCCCACATCTTTCATCTGCTCCATTAAATGGGATGCGTCCTTTTTTTCACGTTTTAACCGTCCAATCTCCTGGCTAGCAGCATTTCTTTCTTTTTTTAATTCTTCGCTCTTTTTTATAAAAGCTCTTCTATCCTCATCTAATTCTAAGAATTCATCTAAATCAATCTGTGCTTTACGTCTTTTTAGTGCTTCATTTACTAAATCTACATTCTCTCTTATAAATCTTATATCAAGCATAGAGATACCTCCTATTTTTATAAAAAAAACTCGCCCCCATGTAAAGGGACGAGATAATTAGCCCGCGTTGCCACCCTAGTTGAGATCTGCTATATAT
>JAAZLT010000208.1 GCA_012799205.1 Clostridiales bacterium | reverse complement strand
GCGAATACTTTAGTGCATGTAAAGGGGAAAGGTGTTGCAATTAGGGAACCCTCTGTAGTAGCACTTCAAAGTGATTCGAAAAAGATATTGGCAGTAGGTGAAGAGGCAAAACGGATGATAGGAAGAACACCAGGAAATATAATAGCTGTGAGACCCATGAAAGAGGGGGTAATAGCAGATTTTGATGTGACAAAAGAGATGCTTATGTATTTTATTAAAAAAGCAGCCAGCCGTGGCCTTGGTATTCACCCACGTATTGTAGTATGTGTGCCATCTGGCGTCACGGAAGTTGAAAAACGTGCAGTTGAAGAGGCAACAAGGCAAGCAGGCGCAAGGGAAGCATATTTAGTAGAAGAACCTATGGCCTCTGCAATAGGTGCTGGATTGCCCGTAAATGAGCCT
The DNA here is from genome assembly GCA_012799205.1 of Clostridiales bacterium. Classification (GTDB taxonomy): domain Bacteria; phylum Bacillota; class Clostridia; order Caldicoprobacterales; family Xylanivirgaceae; genus JAAZLT01. Next base: position 2,036 of record JAAZLT010000208.1, on the reverse strand, counting down.
ACAGGGAGTATGGTAGTAGATATAGGTGGTGGAACATGTGAGGTGGCCATAATATCTCTTGGGGGTATAGTGACAAGTAGATCGCTGAGAGTGGGTGGAAATAGGTTTGATGATGCTATAATCCACTATATAAAAAAGGAATATAATTTAATGATCGGTGAAAGGACTGCAGAGGAAGTGAAGATTACAGTTGGTTCTGCATTTCCCAAAAAGCAGGAGATAAACATGGACATCAGGGGAAGGGATCTTGTAACGGGTCTACCTAAGACCTTGAGGATTACATCCACAGAGATATTAGAATCTCTAATGGAGCCTGTAAATAATATAGTAGACGCTATAAAACTTACACTTGAGAAAACTCCGCCGGAGCTGGCAGCAGATATAATGGATAAGGGTATTATGCTTACTGGGGGAGGGGCGCTACTAGATGGGATAGACAGACTGATAATAGAGGAGACGGGGATGCCTGTCCATGTGGCGGAGGACCCCCTAGATTGCGTTGCAAACGGGGCCGGAAAGATAGTTGAAGAAATTGAGACATTAAAAAAGGTAGCACTTTCTAATAAGAGAATATAGAGGGGTGGTGTCGAATTGCCCCAGCCACTAAAAAGACGTTCTCTTTTGATTCTCGCTCTAGTTGCTTTAGGACTAATTGTGACAATTATAGTGACATCACGGTTTGATAGTATTGCAGCAACAGTTGAAAAGCCGCTACTGTATGTGATAAGCCCTATACAAAGAGCTTTTTATACAGTCAGTAGTAAAGTAGATAGTTTTCTGGATGAAGTACTGGAGAAGAGGAATCTAAAACGAGAGAATGAGGAGCTAAGCGAACTGGTAGAATCACTAGAGAAGGAACTGCTAGATAGAAATGAACTTGAAAAAGAGAATGAAAGACTGAAAAGATTATTGGGATTTGCCCAAGATAATGATAAAATAGCTGTAACAGGTGCGAAGGTTATAGGCAAAAATCCAGGAAACTGGTTTAATATAATACTATTGAATAAGGGTACAAAGGATAATGTAGATGTCAATATGGCAGTGGTGACAGAAAGGGGCCTGGTTGGGCGAATCTTCCAGGTAGGTCCCAATTGGGCTAAAGTGCGAACAGTTGTAGACGGGCAAAGTTCTGTTAGTGGAATTATAGAGCGCACAAGGGATAATGGTCTTATAAAAGGTAGCAGTGGAATGGATTCAGATGATGGAATGTGTAAAATGATATATCTACCTCTAGATACTGATCTAGAATTAGATGATAAGGTGCTCACATCTGGGCTTGGTGATATATTTCCAAAGGGAATATATATAGGGAAAGTATTAGAAATCAAAGATGAAGAGCGAGATATCTACAAGACAGCTATTATAGAACCAGGTGTGGACTTTGAAAGACTAGAAGAAGTTCTTATTATAAAGTCTAGTATATGGAGGATCGATACATTTGAGAGTCGGGGTAATTAGCCTTATAATTTTATTAAATATAGTAATAGAGACGACGATCATGCCCTTTTTAAGTATAAATGGCGTTATTCCCGACTTTATGTTGTCCTTTATAGTCTCTTTTGGGCTGTTGGGAGGAAACCCCATAGCTCCAATAATTGGGTTTTGTGCAGGGCTTGTATATGATATGACAATGGGCGCAGTAATCGGAATCTACGCTTTAGGATATATGATTATAGGTTTTATAATAGGTGCAATTGAGGATAGTATTTATGTGGATTCCTTTATAGTGCCTATGGCCCTTGCTATGGTGGCTGCGGTATTTAAAGAACTTATAATACTAATTTACACATATATATATGGGATGGATGTATCATTTTTTAACCTTTTACTATGGAGAATTATTCCCCATGCAATTTTGACGGCAATAGCGACTCCCCTAATACTATTTATAATGGGAAGATTGTATCGATATAAATTCATGACTAAGAGATGGAAATTTAGGGACAGTTAGGATGTGAGGGATGACAGAATGAAATTTAAATTTTTAAAGAATAGACACACCCAGATAGGGATACTATTCTTTTTTTTATTTATGG
>JAAZLT010000207.1 GCA_012799205.1 Clostridiales bacterium | reverse complement strand
TTACAAGAAGATTTGGGAACCTTGAAGGTAGTACTACTGGCTCTTTTAAAGTCTCGTCAAAGTTTGGTATAAAGTCGACGGTATCTTTATTTATATCAGATAGTAATTCTAAAGAAAGTCTTGACATTCTAGCCTCTGTATACCTCATAGCAGCTGCAGAATCTCCGTCTATAGAGCCAAAGTTTCCATGTCCATCTATAAGTGGGTACCTAATAGAAAAGTCTTGAGCCATACGCACCATACTATCATATACTGCTGTATCTCCATGGGGGTGGTATTTTCCCAGTACATCCCCTACTATTCTAGCCGATTTTCTATAGGGTCTATCTGGCGTCATGCCGAGTTCATACATAGAATATAGTATGCGTCTATGGACTGGTTTAAGCCCATCTCTCACATCAGGGAGCGCCCTTCCCACAATGACACTCATAGCATAGTCTATATATGATTTTTTCATCTCATCTTCTATATTTATCTTTATAAATTTTTCGTCGTTCAGTGCCATAGATCATTCCTCTTTCTATATGTCAAGATTTTCGGCAAGTTTTGCATTTAATTCAATAAATTCTCGCCTTGGTTCTACTCTCTCGCCCATGAGTATAGTAAATATCTCATCTGCTGTAATAGCATCTTCTAGCTTCACTCTTATAAGTGTCCTAGTCTCTGGATCCATGGTGGTGTCCCATAGCTGATTAGGATTCATCTCTCCAAGCCCTTTATATCTTTGCAAGGTTATGCCGCTCCTCCCTATCTCGCTTAAAACTTCCTCTAGCTGCTCATCGCTATATACATAGTGATCACGTTTTCCCTTAGCTATTTTATATAGGGGAGGCTGAGCAATATATATATGGCCATTTTCTACTAGGGGCCTCATATATCTATAGAAAAATGTCAACAAAAGAGTCCTTATATGACTACCATCTACATCCGCATCTGTCATACAGATTATCTTATGGTATCTTAGCTTGGATATATCAAAGTCATCCCCTATACCTGTACCAAATGCTGTGGTCATAGCCCTTATCTCATTGTTTTCTAGTATCCTATCGAGTCTTGCCTTTTCCACATTTAAAATTTTTCCCCTAAGTGGAAGTATGGCCTGAAATTGCCTATCTCGTCCCTGTTTTGCAGATCCTCCGGCAGAGTCCCCTTCTACTATGAATATCTCACTTTTTGTAGGATCCCTTTCAGAGCAATCTGATAGTTTACCTGGAAGAGATGCTGAATCTAATACATTTTTCCTTCTGGCAAGCTCCCTAGCCTTCCTTGCAGCATCCCTGGCTCTAGCAGAGCTAATAGCCTTTTCTATTATTATCTTTGCATGTGTAGGATTCTCCTCTAAAAACACCTCTAAACCTTCACTTACTATACTCTCTGCGATACCTCTGACCTCACTATTTCCCAGTTTCGTCTTGGTCTGTCCTTCAAATTGCGGTTCTATTAATTTTACGCTTATTACAGCTGTCAGCCCTTCTCTTGTGTCTTCACCCGTTAGATTGGCTTCATCAGCCTTTAAAAGATTATTCTTTCTAGCATAGTCATTCATAATTCTAGTTAATGCGGCCCTAAATCCACTCAGATGGGTTCCACCCTCATGTGTACTTATATTGTTTACAAAAGAATATACATTCTCCATATAGGTATTATTATATTGCATAGAGACTTCTATTATGGTATCATCCCTATTCCCTATTATATATATTGGATTTGAGTGCAGGGTTGTCTTATTTTTGTTAAGATATTCTACAAAGGATATAATACCCCCCTCATAGCAAAAATCTTCCCTCTCCCCTACTCTCTTATCCTCTATCGTAATTTTTATTCCCTTATTTAAAAATGCAAGTTCTCTCATGCGTTTTTTTAAGGTTTCATATTTGAATGAAGTATCTGGAAAGATCTCATTATCAGCTGAAAAGGTTATCTCCGTCCCAGTAGTTTCAGAATCTCCAATTATCTCGAGCTCTGTTATAGGTACACCTCTTTCATAGCGCTGTCTATATATATGTCCGTTTCTTCTCACTTTGACCTCTAGCCATTCAGATAAGGCATTTACCACAGACATACCAACTCCATGTAAGCCTCCAGATACTGTATATCCCTCGCCACCAAACTTCCCGCCTGCATGCAAAGTAGTAAGGGCTACTTCTACAGCCGGCTTTTTTAGCTTCTCGTGCATTCCAACCGGGATCCCTCTACCATTGTCTATAGTAGTTATGGATCCATCCTCATTTATTCCTACATATATATTATCACAGACATTAGCCAGGGCTTCGTCTATGCTATTGTCAACGAGTTCATACACTAGATGGTGTAGGCCGTCCTCACCAGTACTGCCTATATACATACTAGGTCTTTTTCTTACTGCTTCTAGACCCTCTAAGACCTGTATATCTCTCTCATCATATACATGTCTAGATATGTCTTTATTTACATCTGTCATTAAAATCTACCTCTGTTTCTACTATTATTTTATATTGAGCCTATTAAACCTACACTGCTTCTTTTAAGTAGCGTAGACGACGATATGGGTGACATATATATAACCGTCTCCTGTCTGTATTCGGTTATCACCAAGCTCTTTGTCTTTTCGTTTGAAACTTTTTCTACAAAGTCTTCGTCTTTGGCAATTTGTAAAAATTCTCTATTTATATTGGATTCCTCCTTAACATCTAATCCTATAATGGCTATTATAGACTTCGCCGGCACAACCTTGTTGCCGCCTATATGAACGATCATATCACACCTCCAGTATTCTATTAGCCTTGCCTCCAGACATTACCACTTTCTACCCTATATACCAGGTAACTCTTTTCATCTAAAGCCGATACATCATCTATGTTTGTGGTAGTAATTATAGCTTGGACATCTCCAATACTATCCAGAAGCATCTTCTTTCTATATTCATCTAGTTCAGAGAAGACATCATCCAACAATAGTATGGGCATTTCCCCTGTCATGTTCTTCATTATTTCGATTTCTGCAAGTTTTAATGATAGCACAACAGTTCTTTGTTGTCCTTGTGAACCATAGGTTCTAGTATCTATATTATCTATGCTAAATAGCATATCATCTCTATGACATCCCCTTTGGGTAATGCCCCTTTCTATATCCATTGCCTCTGTGCTATCTAAAACTTCAAGAAAATGTTTCTTTGTCTCCTCTATATCCCCCTTTTGTTCTATAGAAGGTCTGTATATAATATCGAGTTTTTCATTTCCAAATGTAAGGGTTTTATGTACTTTGGCTGAGACTATCCTTAGTTTCCTTAAAAACCTATTTCTCTCCCATATAATCTGTGCTCCTGCATCCGACAGCTGCTCGCTCCATACTCCTAATCCCTTCTTCATGGAGGGCCTTTTTTGTATGTCCTTTAATAGATTATTTCTTTGAGATAAAACCCTATTGTATTTCTGGAGGGCGTAAAAATAATTAGGCCTTATCTGAGATATCTCCATATCCAAAAACTTCCTTCTCTCGGATGGAGCCCCCTTTATAAGACTTAGATCATCCGGGGAAAATACCACTCCATTTATATGGCCCATGAGCTCTCCTAGTCTTTTTACAGAAGTGCCGTTTATATTGACCATCTTACTTTTACTCTTGCTTAAACCTATCTCTACTTTATTGTTCCCAATACTTTTCTCAACTATAGCCCTAATATATGCAAAATCTTCCCCAAAGCGTATTACTTCTCTATCTAAAGAGGTCCTATGGGATCTTCCTGTGCAAGTATATACTATGGATTCTAATATATTTGTCTTACCTTGGGCATTCTTACCCACTAATATTGTTATATTAGGTGTTAGGGGCAGGTCTAATCTTTTGAAATTTCTAAAATTATTTAGACTAAGTTCCACTAGATGCAAAAATAGCACTCCCTTCCTACCTATAAAAACTATATAAAAAGACGAACGGGTAGTATAAAATAGGTATATTCGTCCTCCTTATTCAGTGGCTTTATTACACAGGGATTTATATTGGTAGTAAAATCTAGACATATTTCGTCATCTTCTATGGCCTTTAATATATCCAAAAAGTATCTACCGTTAAAGGCTATTTCAAGTTCCCCGCCCTCTAAGAGTATAGGAACTTGTTCAAAAATACTGCCGATCTCCGAATTAGAAGTTATGGTGAGTATATCTTCTTTAATGATAAACTTTATTAAATCATTTTCCCCTTCTCTAGCTATTAAGTAGGCCCTGTCTATACTAGAGGCTAAAAGGCTTGTATCTACCTTTACCCTTATTTCATAATCCCTTGGAACTATCTGCTTATAATTCAAAAATTCGCCCTTAATAGATCTACTTATTATTCTGGTATATCCAAGATCGAATAGTACATGTTTTTCACCTATAATTATGCTAAGTTTCTTTTCGCTATTTCCAATTATCCTACTTATTTCGTTTAATGTCTGCCCAGGTATTATCACCTCAGTTTCTTTAGTGTCATGTTTTATCTTTCCAGATCTAATAGCCAGTCTATATCCATCCAGGCATGCAATAGTCATATTATCTTCTGACTTTTCTAAAAGGGCCCCCATGTATAAGGGTCTTGATTCATCTTGAGAGACTGCAAATATACTCCTTTGAATCATATCTTTAAAGGTTCCCTCTTCTATCTCGATAATACCTTTTTGCTCTATAGTCTGAAGATCTGGATATTCTATAGCATCAAAACCTTGAATATTTATAACAGAATTATGACTTTTTATCTCTACCTTATGGTTATCATCCCTTGTAAATATTATATCTCCTTGGGGTAACCTTCTTATTATATCATGAAAGATCCCCGTAGGCACTACTACATTTCCACTTTCTATGACATCTCCATCTATATATGTTTCAATTCCAAAATCTAAGTCAGTTCCAACAAACCTAACTACATCTTCTTCTGTAGAAATTAGTATTCCCTGCAGTATAGGGTGTGTAGATTTGGATGATATTGCCCTCTGAACCAAATTAAGGGCTCTTAAAAGATTACTCTGCGTAAAAACAATTTTCATAACGCACCTCCAGTAGTAATTATATATATATTAATTAGTAATAGTAGTAGTAGGGGCTGTGGATTTGTGGATTACCCCTTAAAGAAGAACTAGTATGATGAAAGAAGCTGTGGATAAGATGTTGAAAGAAAAAATTGTTATTATAACTTATCCCCAAAACCCCTATTTTTCTATCTTCTTTGTGAGTTCTTCTATAAGAGCCTTAGACTGTGGATCATTTTTTACTTCCTTTTCTATCTTGTCATATGCATGTATGACAGTGGTATGATCTCTCCCGCCGAAATCTTGTCCAATTTGGGGAAGTGATAAATCCGTAAGCTCCCTAGTTAAATACATGGCAATTTGCCTAGGATATGCAATGGGTCTATGTCTTTTTTTAGACTTAAAATCCTCCACTTTAAGATTAAAATGGCTAGAAACTACCTCTTGAATGAGTTTACAGGTAATAGGTTTTGGCTTAGCATCAGATATTATATCCTTTAATGCTTCCTGAGCTACACTAACATTGAGTTTATTATTCGTAAGTGAGGAGTAGGCTAAAATCCTAATTAGGGCCCCCTCAAGTTCCCTTATATTAGACTCTATCCTCTCAGCAATAAAAAGTAATACCTCATTATCTATCTCCGCTCCCTCAAGCTCAGCTTTTTTCTTTAAAATAGCTACCCTAGTCTCTAGATCAGGTGGCTGGATGTCGGCAATAAGACCCCATTCAAAACGGGAACGTAGCCTGTCTTCGAGGGTTGGTATATCCCTAGGTGTCCTATCACTAGATATAATGATCTGTTTATTTGCCTCATGTAAAGAGTTAAAGGTATGGAAAAATTCTTCCTGGGTCCTTTCCTTTCCTGCAATAAATTGTATATCGTCTATTAAAAGTACGTCTATATTTCGGTATCTATTTCTAAATTCTTCATTTTTGTCATCTCGGATAGAGTTTATAAGCTCATTAGTAAATTTTTCAGAGGATACATACAAAACTTCTATTCCACTTAGCTCGGTTAGTATATAATCTCCTATAGCATGCATAAGATGCGTCTTTCCAAGGCCAACTCCCCCATATATAAAAAGCGGATTATAGGCCTGAGCAGGCGCTTCAGCAACAGCTAAAGAGGCAGCATGTGCAAATCTATTGCTATTTCCTATTACAAATGTATCAAATGTATATCTAGGATTTAACATATTAGCAGCTGTAAGGCTGGACCTATCCTCTTTTGTGCTATCGATATAGTCCCCAATCTCACTTTCCATTATGAATTTAACATTATAATCTGTGGACGAAATTTCTTTAAATACATTCTCTACAAGTGTTGTATACCTAGATTCTAATATTCCCTTAGTAAAGCTATTAGGAACACAAAGTATTATAGTATTATCCTTAATGGTGAGTAGTTCTATAGTTTTTATCCAAGTATTATAGCTAACATCCGTGAGCTCTGTTTTGATGACATCCAAAAAATTATCCCATAGCTCGTCAAGTTGTATATCCATAAGATCCCTCCAAAAAATAAGTCAGGCTTTATATTTTACCCAAAAAAAAGTATTATCTACATTATCAACAGTGGATAAGCCCAAAAAACTAGGCAAATTGATAAAAATAACATATACTTATACACAAACTTATCCACAGAGTGTGTATAAGCAAGATAATACTATCTATATTATATATGATAAAGTTATCAACAGTAAATACATAATATCAAAAAAACTGTGGATAAGCAACATTTTTAATTTCAGTTTCTTGACATCAAATAGCATTGCGACTATAATACAATAGTGGTAAACTAGTTAACCCTTTGGGAATTTATATAGATTTAAAACGATGAAAGGAGGAGTATTATGAAACGCACATATCAACCAAGCAAGAGAAAGAGAAAAAAGGTACATGGATTTCGAAAGAGAATGAGCACAAAAAGTGGAAGACGTATAATAAGTCGAAGAAGGAGAAGAGGAAGAAAGAGAGTAACAGCCTAGTTAAGATCTGGAGGTAGTGATTGAGAAACTCAAGTAGACTAAAGAGAAATACTGATTTTAGACGAGTTTATAGGCAGGGAAAAACACTGTCTGATAAAAATTTGGTTTTAATCTACAGAAAGACTGGAATGATAGATAGTAGAATCGGGTTTTCGGTCTCAAAAAAATTTGGAAATGCTGTTAAAAGAAATAAAGTAAAGAGGCAGCTTAGGTCTATATGTTCAAAACTACTATTTGAGATAAGACAAGGTTATGATATGATATTTGTGGTTAGAGTAGAATCTAGAAATGCGGATTTCGAAGAGCTATCTGAATCTGTATATAAACTTC
>JAAZLT010000206.1 GCA_012799205.1 Clostridiales bacterium | reverse complement strand
TTTAACGGCCGCAACACGTCTTTATGGGGACCTTAAAGGAGGAATTTTAAGGGGATTGGCTGTAGAGTTATTGCATGGAAAGATGAGCACATCTGAGAAAGAGAAAATAATGAAAATGTTTGTAGAAGGGCGTATACAGGTGCTTGTATCTACTACAGTAATCGAGGTAGGGGTAGATGTGCCAAATGCTACCGTTATGGTTATTGAAAATGCTGAGAGATTTGGTTTAGCTCAGTTGCACCAGCTAAGAGGCAGAGTAGGTAGGGGCAAACATCAATCATATTGCATATTAATCGCAAAGCCCAATAGTGAATTAGTCAGGCAGAGAATGGGCATTATGGTGGAATCAGAAGATGGATTTGCAATAGCAGAAAAGGATCTAGAGCTTAGGGGACCAGGTGATATATTCGGCATAAGGCAGCATGGACTTCCCGAATTTAAGATTGCAAGATTACCTAGAGATATAAAAATTTTAAAAAATGCACAAGAAGCCGTTGAAAATGTGATTTCGTCACAGGAAGATCATGAGTATGCTCAAGTAATGGCTTATATATATAAGCAATTTAATGAGACAACATCTAAAATTGCTATGAATTAGTACTTAACGACATTGCTAGTATCTTCTAGTATTTTAATAGACCTATTGGTTATATTAATACTACATTTATAATCAATAGGGGGTGAAATTTTGCCTAATAAAACTAGTAATAGAGCATTAGTGCCTGAAGCGCGAGAAGCACTCGATAATATGAAATTTGAAATTGCCAACCAGGTAGGAGTAAACCTTAAGCAAGGCTATAATGGGGATTTAACGTCTAGAGAAGCTGGAAATATTGGTGGAAATATGGTAAGGAAGATGATTGAACAAGCACAAAGACAGATGTCTGGGCAATAACTGTTGAATAATTACTATATAGAGATAGCCATGATTAATTTGGCTATCTCTATATATGTTTGTTTTAGTAGGTAATAAATATTCTAAATACCTTGTTCACAAATTGCAATTATGTTAAAATTAGCTTAACTGGCATAGGGGAGGTGGTTTATTGCGTATTATATCTGGCAAATGGGGCAGCAGGAAATTGCATTCGCCTGCTGGGGTGAACACAAGACCAACATCTGACAGAGTTAAAGAGGCAGTATTTAATATGATAAGCCACAGGCTTACTGAAAGTGTGGTATTAGATATATTTGCAGGTAGTGGAAATTTGGGATTTGAGGCTCTTAGTAGAGGAAGTAGCAGGGTTACCTTTATTGATAATGATATAAGGGCGGTAAGGATCATAGACAAAAATGCAAGGATGTTGGAATGCCTCAGAGATATACATATTATAAAAAAAGAAGCCAGTAGAGCGATAGAGAGTTTATCAAATATCAATTGTATATTTGATATTATATTTATGGATCCCCCCTATGCAAAGAAAATGGAAATAGAGACTTTAGAGGCAATAATAAGGGCAGATATAATTAAAGAGCGGGGCCTTATAATAGTAGAACATGCTAGCAAGGTTGTAATGCCGGATAAAATAGAAAATGTACACAGACTAGATACCAGAAAATATGGCAATACAAGTATTAGTTTTTATACGAGAGGAGTTCACATATGAATACAGCAATATATCCAGGTAGTTTTGACCCAGTGACCAATGGACATCTGGATGTTATTAAAAGGTCGGCTAAGATATTTGATAAAGTAATTGTTGCAGTTGCAAAGAATCCAACGAAGACACCTATGTTTACAATAGAAGAGAGGACAAAACTTTTAAGCAGGGTACTTAAATCTATGGACAATGTAGAGGTCGATCATTTTGATGGTCTATTAGTTGACTATGCGAAGGCCAAGGATGCTTCGGTTATTATAAAGGGGTTGAGGGCCATCTCAGATTTCGAATACGAATTTCAGATGGCATTAATGAATAGAAAGCTAGACTCTTCCATAGAGACATTATTTATGATGACTAGCTATAAATATTCATTTTTAAGCTCAAGTATGATGAAGGAAATAGGTAGGCTTGGTGGTTGTATTGGGGAATTAGTTCCTGATGAGATTTTAGAGGATGTGAAGGCAAAACTTAAAGATGCTTAGGAGGGAGAGATTTGGATATATTAGATTTATTGGAGGTACTAGAAGATGAGCTAGAGAGTGGAAGCTCTATGCCCTTTACCGGCAAAACCCTAATAAATAGCGAGCATTGCCTGAATATAATAAGGGATATCAGGCTAAATTTACCCGATGAGATAAAGCAAAGCCAATGGATAAAAAGAGAAAAGGATAGGATTCTCATAGAGGCACAAAAAGAAGCGGAACTTATTTTAAAGGAGACTAAGGAGCATAGAAGGCAGCTTATAGAAGAAAATGAAATAACTCAACGGGCCTATGATCAGTCTAGAGAGATACTAGAGAGTGCTCAGGCGGCTGCTAAGGAAATACGATTAGGTGCTAGATACTATGCGGATAAAGTGCTAGAGGAGGTAGAGTCCTACATAAAGCAACAATTAGAAATAGTGATGGAAAACCGCAGTCAGCTAAGCAATATGAAAAAATGACTATTTTTTGGCTTTTATATTTGTTTGTGCTAGCCCAGATATCAGGCCCACAAGTGCCCATGAAACAATTGCAATTATTAAAATTTTAGATGAATAGTGAGATATAAAGTTGATAGATAGGGTTGCTCTAGGCTTTGGTATATTTGCTACTGTAATGTCACCTATATAGATTATCGTGGCAATAAACCATCCTATAATAGCAGATAAAGCACCATGTAATAATTTCATCATTAAGTATAACCAAACTCTTATTCCCCTGCCCGCTAATAGACTAAATACCTGGAAATGGATAGAAACCCCACTCCAGCCTATTATAAAGCATATGCCCGCTATTTTGGTGCTAATGGGCACTGAGCTTTTACATACTAGCATGCTTCCTGTTGTCATCTCGAGCATGCCAGCTAGTATACCCTGTATAAGGGGGCTGTTATCTAATAGCTTAATTAATCTAAAATTTAGTATAAGATGGATAAGGACAGAAAATAAAATGAGAAAACCGCCTATCATAGTCAGCGTTTCGAATGCGCTTTTGATACTATCCCCTAGCATCCTGCCCAGGGTGCGTCCATCATCTTCCCTAGCTCTGATAAAACTATTTATGGCTTTATGAAGCACACTGGACTGTCTGGTGCGTGGTTGTTTAGTGTATCTAGGATGCTGTCCATATGATCTAAATATTAACCCTATTATAATTGCAGATATATAATGGCTGATGGCAATGATTTTTCCGGCATTTGGGCTATTGAGCATCCCTATTCCCACAGCACCTATCATAAAAAGCGGGCCTGAAGTTGATGAGAAGGATAATATCTTTTGTCCCTCTTGACTAGGGATTTTTTTTTGTTTTAAAAGCGAAGATACAATTCTGGCACTAGTTGGATATCCAGATGTAGCACTCATGACCCAGACAAATGAACTAACACCAGAACAGCCAAATAGACGGCGCATTATTGGACTCAGCAGGGCAGATAAAAAGTCTACAACCCCTAATGATATCATGATTTCTGCAACTATAAAAAATGGCAAGAGTGAGGGAAATACTATTGTAAGCCAGGTTTCCATGCCTTTAGTTGCTCCATCAAATGTGATTTGGGGATATATGATCAGCATTGATATGAACACTAATACCATAACAGCTAGGATAATATTATTTATTTTCATAGCCCACCTCTATACATTTGGATCATCTATATATTATATATATAGGGTGGATGTTATAACTTAGAACAATTATTATAATATAACGGGCGGAGTCTTAAAATCCAATCCGCCTTGCCTATAGTTAGGTGATTTCATACCTAGGACATATAAATCTGTAGAGAGGGTGTCTAAAAGGAACATCTCCCTCAAGAGTTCATCATCACTTCTTTGAAAATGTGTTGACTTTGTAATAATAGGTAGATTAGCTGAGCGCTTAAGCTTGTTCATAAGAATCTGAGAATCCTTTTTGAATCCAAGAATCCTAATATATCTTGGGCCTACACTTTCATTAAATGTTTTGATTCTATCAGTAGTAACCCTAATTAGTGTATTTATGAGTATGCGTTGTATCCTAGTTCCTACATACCTTCTCGTAATAGTGTTTTCTAAAATTTTATCAATGGTATCGTAATCTTGGGATGCTCTTTTTATCCGATTTTCAAGCCCTTCCACCACATCCATAATTTCTGATATCTGTTTTGCTGTCATAGTTCTCAGAGTCCCTAGAATCAACTGCTCAAAATCATCCAGAAATACAGGGCCTCTACCCTTGGATATAGCCTCCGTCATAATATCGTAGGAGGATTTAGGAAGGGTTGACCTTACGCACTCATGGCATTGAGTTGTTTTAAGTTTATTTCTTATGGCAGTGGCGCTAGATATTTTCCCCTTAAGCTTTGAATCGTGGTACTGTGCATCTTTTCTAGCAAAAGTAACAGGCTCTATATTACTATTTATACGTATTATGGCTTTTATATACTCTATACCTAGGATAGAGTTGGGACTTTGAAGAAGGTGGTTTAGATCTTTCTTTGTCATATTTAAATCATCTGCAAAATACGCTAGTGCATTATTTCTCGCATTGGGATAAGATAACCCTTTATTTAGAAAATGTCTCAGATGTTTCTTATATATAGCCGGTTCATTGGCAAGTATTCTTGCAATTTTATATATAGGATCCAGTGATCCTGATTCGCTTGCAAAGCTGATATGTGTTATAATATTACATGCGTCTAGAAGTTGCATTGCACCTAGCGCAAAGAGTTCAGCGCTTTGACAGGCATAAGATATAGGTAGCTCAATTATGGCATCTATGCCGTTTTTTAAAGCCATTTTAGTACGTGTCCACTTGTCGAATAATGCAGGCTCGCCCCTTTGGGTGAAGTTGCCTGACATTATGGCAATGACATAATCAGGTTTTATAATTTCTTTAGAACGGTTTAGATGATATAGATGTCCATAGTGAAAAGGATTATATTCAGCAACAATTCCTAGAATTTTCATGTTTGGCCTCCTTATAATGTACTGGATAAGCACCTTATATGTTATTGTATAACATATTTGGGGAAATACTAGGGATAAAATACTTTTTAAAAGAAGGATTATGCAACTTTTTGTAGAATAGTTATTTGGTTAACAATCTTTAAGAAAGGGGAAATTGCAAATGGGAATTTTAGAGTCTATAAGACTTAAAGCAAAGTCAAATAAAAAAACCATTGTATTGCCGGAGGGCACAGAAGAGAGGATTATAGAAGCTGCAGCCAAAATAACAGAGGCTGGCCTAGCTGATGTAGTACTACTTGGCAATGCAGAGGATATATTAGATAGAGGATCCAAGCTGGATATGTCAGCTGTTACAATTGTAGACCCTAGCACTTCTTGTAAGAAAGATGAGTATGTTGAAGAACTTGTAAAGTTAAGAGCACATAAGGGGCTAACAAAAGGACAGGCTGAAGAGCTTATATTGGATCCTTTATATTTTGGTACCATGATGGTTCAAATGGGCAATGCAGATGGGCTTGTAGCAGGTGCTATAAACTCGACAGGTGATGTATTAAGACCTGCACTACAACTGATAAAGACAGCACCTGGAATATCCATAGTGTCTAGCTTTTTTATAATGGAGGTCCTTTATAAAGAAGAGTATGGACAAGATGGGGTATTGCTATTTGCCGACTGTGCTATAAATCCCAATCCAAACGCACAGCAATTGGCAGAGATTGCCGTAACTTCTGCAAAAACAGGACATGATTTAGTGGGACTTGATCCGAGGGTAGCAATGTTATCATTTTCTACTAAGGGCAGTGCCTGTCATGAACATGTGGATAAAGTTATCGAAGCCACGCAAATTGCTAAGAAATTAGATCCTGGTATTATGCTAGATGGAGAACTACAAGCTGATGCAGCATTGGTCGAATCTGTAGGGCAACTAAAATGCCCTGACAGTGAGGTAGCAGGCAGAGCAAATATACTTGTATTTCCGGACTTGCAATCAGGCAATATTTCTTATAAACTAGTAGAGCGATTAGGCAAGGCTAGAGCTATTGGGCCTATTTGTCAGGGTATTGCAAAGCCTGTAAATGATCTATCAAGAGGCTGCAGCGTAGAGGATATAGTAAATGTAGTAGCAATTACTGCTATTCAAGCGCAGTAATCAAACTAAATATTGTTATAACGAGATAAAGGAGAATTGTAATTATGAAAGTACTGGTTGTAAACACAGGCAGCTCATCTTTAAAATACCAGCTTATGGATGTACAAAACGAGAGCGTGCTTGCAAAAGGAAATGTAGATAGGATAGGGGCTAAACAGCCTGTGCTAGAGCATGAACCTGCAGGGTTAGATGAGGTTAAAATCCCATGTAACGCTAAGGATCATACAGAGGCAATGAAGTTAGTTATAGATACTCTCATTCATCCCGATTATGGTGTAATAAAGAATATGGACGAGATCTCCGCCGTGGGACATAGGGCGCTGCATGGTAGTGATAAGATATTAGAGTCGGTTATTGTAAACGATGAAGTTAAGGCCATACTAAGGGAAAACTTCGAGCTTGGACCACTTCACAATCCAGCTAACTTAATGGGTATAGAGGCTTGTGAAGAAGTGATGCCAAATACACCTATGGTTGCTGTATTTGATACGGCTTTTCACCAGACGATGCCTCCAGAGGCTTACACATATGCCCTGCCTTATGAAGATTATGAGAAATATGCCATAAGAAGGTATGGCTTTCATGGCACATCTCATAGATACGTAACTAGACGGCTACATGAACTCCTTGGAATACCTGAAGAAGGAACAAAGGTCATAACATGTCATCTGGGCAACGGTTCTAGTATTTCAGCTATAAAAGATGGGAAATGTGTGGATACAAGCATGGGTCTAACGCCCTTAGAGGGAGTTCCAATGGGTACAAGATGTGGGAGTATAGATCCTGCCATAGTGACTTGCTTAATGGAGAAGAAGGGTTTTTCGCCGGAAGAAATGAGCGAATATATGAACAAACAATCTGGCGTTTTAGGGCTATCCGGTGTAAGTAGTGATTTTAGGGATTTGCATACTGCAGCCGAACAGGGCAACAAGAGGGCGGCTTTAGCGCTTGATGTCTTTAACTATAGCGTAAGGAAATATATAGGGGCCTACGCAGCGGCTATGGACGGGGTTGACTATATAGTATTTACTGCTGGGATAGGTGAGAATACTCCATCTGTTAGAGAGGGTATATGTAAGGGATTGAGCTTTTTGGGTGTGGAGATTTCTGAGGAAAAGAACAATAAGATTGTTGCAGGAAATGGTATAGAGGGTAAGATATCCACAGATAACTCCAAAGTCGGTGTTTACATTATACCCACGAATGAAGAGTTAATGATTGCAAGAGATACTGTAGAGCTTTTAAATCTTAACGATCGATAAGATGAAACATGCTTGACAAAGACCGACTATCTCTATATAATTAATCCGTCTATTTCATAGAGGTGGTTAATATGACGATTGATATTTCAAATATTTTAGGAGAAGAAAAGGGTGTAGTAAGTAACTTCAAAGGTGAAGTATCCTATAAAGATACAGTGTATCAAGGAGATAAAATATCATTTTCAAATCCTATTGAAGTAAATGGCAATTTGAGTAAAGGTAGAGATTGCCTATATATCATGATTAACATTCGGGGAAATATCACAATACCCTGTAGCAGATGCGCTGGGGAATTTAGTCATGAAATTGATCTTTCCTTTACGGAGGAATTTAAAGATATAGATGATGTAGTCGGCGAAGAAGAATTAGATGTATATACCTATCAAGGGACTAAAATAAAGCTTGATAGAATTATATTTGAGCAGATCTTGTTAAATATGCCTATAAAAAGGCTGTGCAAGATAGACTGCATGGGTCTGTGCCCTAAATGTGGCATTGATCTAAACGAGCAAAAATGTAATTGCGATAGAGATGATGATATTGATATAAGGCTTTTAGAGCTTAAAAAGCTTTTGCCTTCGAAGGATAGGGAGGTGTAGTAATATGGCAGTGCCAAAACGTAGAACATCCAAAGCTAAAGGACGTATGAGGCGGGCTTCTAATTGGAGATATGAAGCACCCAATGGAGTCGAATGCCCGCAATGTGGTGAATACAGGCTAGCTCACAGAGCATGTAGAAAATGCGGATATTATAATACAAGACAGGTTATAGAGGTTGATAAATAAAATCTAGCGATTGAGCCTTAAAAGGGTTTGATCGCTTTTTTTATTTTGGTATTGCCTTTTATAGATGAATAGTATATACTATTAGCACCTTGTCCTAATACCCGATATAAAGAGGTGGTTATAAATATTGGCAAGATACATATTTCCAAAAAAACAAAGGCAAAATGAATTAGAGGATCTGTTGAGGTTAAATCCATTTATGACTGACGAAGAGCTCAGCGAGCATTTTTCTGTAAGCATACAGACTATCCGCTTAGACAGACTTGAGCTTGGGATCCCAGAACTTCGCGAAAGAGTGAAGAATGTAGCCGAAGCAAATTATGAAAAGCTAAGATCCATACATGGGAAGGAAATTGTAGGAGAACTTATAGATATTGAACTTGGCAAAAATGCCATATCTATATTAAATACAGATGATAGTATGGTATTTGAAAAATCCAAGATTGTAAGAGGGCATTATATATTTGCACAAGCTGAATCTTTAGCTATAGCTTTAATAGACGCTAATGTGGCTTTGACAGGTGTTGCTAATATAAAATATAAGATACCTATATATGCAGGTGACAGATTAATTGCAAAAGCAAAAGTTATTAGAAGAAGGGGTAATAAATCTTTTGTTTGGGTGAACACCTTTATAGGTCAGGAAGAGGCATTTAGAGGCAAATTCATACTGGTTTCGATAGAGGGAGAACGATAGAAAGAAGGGAGAACAAAATGATTGTAGTTGATGCTATGGGCGGCGATAATGCTCCTTCAGAAATTGTAAAGGGTTGTATAGATGGTGTAGATCAATTTGGCTTAGATGAAATTATGCTAGTTGGTAGATCTGAGAACATTAAAGAAATATTAAATAATGAGGGAGCAGATCTATCTAAATATCATATACTTGATGCTAAAGATATTATATACACAGAAGATGTCCCTGTTACTGCCATTAGGCGAAAGAGAGATTCATCAATGGTAAGGGGTTTAGAATATGTTAGAAATAACCCAGGTAGTGTATTTGTATCGGCAGGGAATACAGGTGCTCTAATGGCAGGGGGTCTACTGAGAGTTGGAAGGATAAAGGGCATAGATAGGCCTGCCCTTGCTCCGGTAATACCTACCTTAGAGGGAGAGATGCTCTTAATTGATGCAGGAGCAAATGTAGATTGTAAAGTGGAGAACTTGGTGCAGTTTGGCATAATAGGTTCTATATACATGGAGAGGGTAAGGGATAAGAACCGGCCAAGGGTGGGTCTTTTAAATATAGGGACAGAGGAGACTAAGGGAAACGAACTCACAAAAGCGGCATTTCACGAGATGAGCCCACTTGAAAATATAAATTTTATAGGAAATGTTGAGGCACGCGAAGTACTATCTGGGGCAGTAGATGTCTTGGTATGTGATGGGTTTGTGGGCAATGTGGTATTAAAGTTAATCGAAGGGGTTGCCCAATCGATGTTTGCCATGATAAGAACGGAAGTAGAAAAGAGTACTATGACAAAAATTGGTGCAGGATTGGCCAAACCCGCATTTAGAAACATCAGAGATTCGATGGATTATACAAAATATGGAGGCGCACCCCTTTTAGGAGTAAAAGGCGGTGTTATCAAAATGCATGGTAGCTCAAATAGAGAAGCGGTAAAAAATGCGCTATTTCAGGCAATGCAGTTTATGAAACGAGATATTGTAGGAACTACCACTGAACAAATTGCAAAGCTTGAAGGTGATATCAAATGAATAAATTATATAATGCGGGAATTATTGGAACAGGCAGTTCGATTCCGGATAAAATACTAACAAATAGTGACCTAGAGCAGATTGTTGATACTACAGATGAGTGGATAGTATCAAGAACAGGCATAAAAGAAAGAAGGATAGCCGATAGTAAAGTAGCGACATCTGATCTTGCAACTGAAGCTGCTAAGAAGGCATTGGAAGATGCAAATCTTAAGGCATCAGATTTAGATATGATACTTGTAGCTACGGTGACACCAGATATGCACTTTCCATCTACTGCATGCCTAGTTCAATCTAATCTGGGTATAGAAGGATGTCCAGCATTTGACATAGAGGCCGCCTGTTCGGGGGCATTGTATGGACTTATTACGGCTAGCCAGTTTATTTCCACGGGCGTATATAAAAATATACTTGTAATAGGTGCTGAATGTCTAAGTAAAATAGTAAACTGGCAAGACAGAAACACATGTGTACTATTCGGTGATGGTGCCGGTGCATTTATTGTAAGTAGGGTAGATAAAGGATATGGACTTTTGGCCCATTCTATGGGTGCCGATGGTAATGGTAGCAAACTTTTAAAGGTGGAAGCTGGGGGCTCAAAAAGGCCTGCCTCATTGGAGACGGTGGAGAAAGGATTGCATTATTTGCAGATGGAAGGTAGCGAGGTATTTAAATTTGCTGTCAAGATAATGGCTAAGGCATCTGAAGAGGTAATAGCCAAGGCCAAACTCAGTCTTGATGATATAGACTTTTTAATACCTCATCAGGCAAATATTCGCATAATAGATGCATCACGGAGGCGCTTAAAGCTTTCAAAGGAAAAAGTTTATATGAATTTAATGCACTATGGAAATATGTCCGCTGCATCTGTACCTGTTGCATTAGATGAGGCCTCAAGGGCTGGAAAGATACAAAAAGGGGATAATATAATACTTGTTGCATTTGGAGGGGGCCTGACATGGGCATCTACTCTATTAAAATGGGGCAAATAGATAAAGATGAGGTGAGCCTATGAGAAATGTAGCATTTTTATTCGCAGGACAGGGAGCGCAATATGTTGGAATGGGGCAAGATTTATATAATAATTATGAAAAGGTTAGAGATATATTCGATAGGGCAGATAATATTTTGGACTATGCCCTATCAGATATATGTTTAAATGGACCGAGCGAGCTTCTAAACCAGACAGAAAACACCCAACCGGCTGTATATATGATGGGTTATGCTATATATAGTATACTTGATGGTAATCTACCTAAACCAAGGATGATGGCAGGGCTTAGCCTAGGCGAATATACAGCTCTTACGGCGGCAGGTAGCATAAGCTTTGGAGACGGGATAAATCTAGTAAGACAAAGGGCCAGATTTATGCAAGAGGCCGTGCCCTTAGGTAAAGGTGCAATGGCCGCTATATTGGGCCTATCGACGGAAGATGTGAAAAAATGCTGTGATCTATCGAAAAGTATTGGAACGGTAGAAGCAGCTAATTATAACAGCCCTGGGCAAATTGTAATATCTGGCGAAAAGGAGGCAGTAGAATCAGCCTGTCAGCATGCTAAAGATCTAGGGGCAAAAAGAGCTATATTGCTCCCAGTGAGTGCACCCTTTCACTGCTCTATGTTAGAGCCAGCTGCAAAAAGATTAGGTGAAGAGTTATCTAATATTGATATTATCAGTCCAAATATAAAGATTATTAGCAATGTAACCGCTAAACCAATTGCCGGTAAAAAAGAGATATCAAAGCTCTTAACAATGCAGGTCACAAACCCGGTCAGATGGCAAGAGAGCATGGAATTTGCGATAGCAGAAGGCATAGATACATTTATTGAACTTGGCCCCGGTAGGACTCTTACTAATTTGCTAAAGAGGATAGATAGAAATATAGAAGGATATAATATAGAAGATATAGAGAGTTTGGAAAGAGTATTAAAGGAGTTTGGATGCTAATATGAATTTTAAAAATAAAACAGTCATAGTAACTGGAGCATCGAGGGGAATAGGTAGAGCTATAGCACTTAGATTTGGGAGCTTAGGTGCTAATGTGGTAGTGAACTATTCTAGAAATAAAGAATATGCAGATGATGTAGTACAAACAATTGATTCTACAGGTAAGAGGGCTGTTTCTATACTAGCTGATGTTACTAGCTCCAGTGAAGTGGCACAGATGATAGATCTGACCTTAGATGAGTTTGGAAGCATAGATATACTTGTAAACAATGCAGGCATAACAAAAGACACTTTGCTCCTTAGAATGAAGGAATCTGATTGGGATAGTGTAATAGATACAAACTTAAAGGGTGTGTTTAATTGCACAAAGGCAGTAACACGCAGTATGATGAGGGCTAGGAAGGGATCCATTATAAATATTTCATCTGTGATTGGACTTATGGGAAATGCAGGGCAGAGTAATTATGCAGCTGCAAAAGCTGGTATAATTGGTTTTTCAAAATCTATTGCTAGAGAACTGGCACCAAGGGGTATAAGGGTGAATGTAGTTGCTCCAGGATTTATACAAACTGACATGACAAAGGTATTAAATGAATCTATTAAGGGAGAGATATTAGATCAAATTCCCTTAAACAGGTTTGGCATGCCAGATGATGTGGCAAGAATGGTAGCATTTCTAGCATCAGATATGAGTAGTTATATAACTGGGCAGGTTATAAATGTAGATGGTGGTATGATGATATAATACTTAATAAGCTAGATTAAGATTTGAAGGGGGGTGAGATATTTGGATAAGGTATTTGAGATAGTTAGAGATACTGTTTCTGATCAACTCGGGATAGAGGCGTCAAAAGTTGAGCTAGACTCTACTTTTATAGATGACTTAGGGGCCGATTCTCTTGATATTGTAGAACTTATTATGTCTCTTGAGGAAGAATTTAATATGGAGATCCCCGATGAGGACGCAGAAAAGATAGTATCCATAAGAGATGTTGTAAATTATGTAGCAGATAATTCGTAATGCAGTATTCGGCCGGGGTGAAATTCCGGCCGAATGAATAATAGATGCTTGGAGGATTTTTATGAGTAAAAGGGTAGTAATAACGGGGATGGGCGTCATATCGCCTATAGGGAATTCTATTAAAGATTTTTCGGAATCTTTAAAAACAGGAAGTAGTGGAATTGGCCTTATTAAAAGATTTGATACTTCAGACTATCCTACAAAAATAGGTGGATGTATAAAGGAATTTAATCCTGAAGATTATATTGATAGAAAAGACGCTAGAAGGATGGATAAATTTACCCAATATGCCATTGCGGCGGCACGTATGGCTATAGATA
Organism: Clostridiales bacterium; assembly: GCA_012799205.1. Taxonomy (GTDB): domain Bacteria; phylum Bacillota; class Clostridia; order Caldicoprobacterales; family Xylanivirgaceae; genus JAAZLT01. The sequence goes on along the minus strand of JAAZLT010000206.1, from coordinate 11,121 downwards.
CTGCGAAGCTTAAGTTGGATAGTATTGATAAAGAGAGGATGGGAGTAATACTAGGCACTGGTGTAGGTGGCATTGAGACCATGGAAGTCCAGCATGAAAGATTACTCAATCGAGGACCTAATAGGATCAGCCCCTTTTTTATTCCCATGATGATATCTAACATAGCTTCCGGACAAATGGCTATAGAATTAGGCGCAAAGGGGATTAACACCACTATTATAACGGCATGTGCATCAGGCACCAATGCCATTGGAGAGGCATATAAGGCTATTAAAGGCGGCGGAGCAAATATCATGATAACAGGCGGGAGTGAAGCAGCTATAACTCCTCTATCGCTGGCAGGTTTTTGCTCTATGAGGGCTCTATCCACCCGCAATGAAAATCCGCAAGAGGCTAGCAGACCATTTGATAAAGACAGAGACGGATTTGTAATGGGCGAAGGAGCAGGCATATTGATACTAGAAGATTATGATCATGCGATGGATAGAGGAGCGGAGATTTTAGGCGAAATAGTGGGATATGGATTGACTGCAGATGCCCATCATATTACTGCACCAGCGCCGGGTGGAGAAGGAGCAGCTCGGGCGATGGCAATGGCATTATATGATGCCCAGATAGAGCCTAATCAGGTTGCCTATATAAACGCTCATGGTACATCTACGCCATATAATGATGAGTTTGAGACTGCAGCTATTAAGTCTGTATTCAAGGAACATGCCTATAATCTAGCTATAAGCTCTACTAAATCCATGACAGGACATTTATTAGGAGCATCAGGGGGAATAGAGGCTGTAGCTACCATTTTGGCTTTGCTTAACCAATATATACATCCAACAATCAATTACGAGACAAAGGATCCTAAATGTGATCTAGATTATGTTCCCAATGTGGGAAGAGAGGCAAATATTGAATATGCAATTTCCAATTCATTTGGATTTGGCGGACAGAATGCAAGTCTCGTATTCAAACGTTTTGCTCTATAAATAGATAGGGATAAGCCCTATCTATTTTTTTGCGTGTTGACAAATGCACTTACGAGTATATATAATTTGTTATAGTTCATACAGTCGCTCTAGAAAGGAGCTATATAATGATTTCTAAAGACATGATGAAAGATTTAAAGATATTACAAACTATAATAGGTTTTAAGTTTAAAAATATTTGGCTATTATATAGGGCTCTAACACATAGCTCATATGCCAATGAACATGGGCTTGAGTCTAATGAGAGGTTGGAATTTCTAGGCGACTCAGTATTGGGGCTTGCAGTCAGCGATTACTTGTTTGAGCAATACCCAAGTCACTCTGAAGGGGAACTAACCCAGATGAGATCTCTAATTGTATCAGATCATTCATTAGCCAAAGTCGCCAATAACATAAAACTTGGCGATTATTTGTTACTAGGACGTGGGGAGGATAAGACTGGAGGTAGGCGAAGAGATTCGATATTAGCAGATGGTGTAGAGGCTATAATTGGTGCGGCATATATAGATAGGGGATTTCAAGAATCTGCTGACTTTGTTATAAAAACATTATCTTGTCAAATTGATAAAATTACAGATGCAACATCCTTTAAAGACTATAAGACGGAGTTGCAAGAGTATGTACAGAGGATATCCGTTAATAACATAAAATATATACCAGTAGAGGAACAGGGACCTGATCACGCCAAATATTTTGTAGTTAATGCTCTTCATGAGGAAAAGTTTTTAGGTAGCGGAAAAGGTAGAAGCAAAAAGGAGGCAGAACAAAATGCTGCAAAGGTAGCATTAGACTTTTTAAAGAATAGAAGGTGATAGATGTGATATTAAAAAGCCTAGAGATATATGGTTTTAAATCCTTTGCCAAACGTACGATAATTAAATTCGATAGAGGAATAACCGGTATAGTAGGGCCTAATGGCAGTGGAAAGAGCAATATTTTGGATGCTATCAGATGGGTTTTAGGTGAACAAAGCCCAAAGACCCTCAGGGGTGGAAGGATGGAGGATATTATATTTGCTGGAACCCAAAATAGAAGACCTTTAGGATTTGCAGAGGTCTCTTTGACCCTTGATAACTCTAACGAAACATTGGAAATAGAATATACCGAAATTACAATTACAAGGCGTCTATATCGATCTGGCGAAAGTGAATACTACATAAATAAGGCATTATGCAGGCTCAAGGATATATATGAACTATTTATGGATACGGGAGTGGGCACAGATGGATACTCTATAATAGGCCAGGGTCAAATTGATCAGATCTTAAGTAGCAATGCGCAGGACAGGCGCAGCATACTAGAGGAAGCATCCGGCATTGTCAAATATAAAAACCGTAGAGAAGAGGCTATAAAAAAGCTTACGAAGACTAAGGACAATCTCATAAGGGTAGATGATATAATCCATGAAATATCCACTCAGATAGATCCATTAAAGAAAGAAAGCGAAAGGGCAAAGTCATATCTAAAGATTCGAGAGGAGCTAAAACTGTATGAGCTAAATAGGTTTTTAAGAGATTATGATAAATTATCCGGTGACATTTACAAAAACCAAGAACAAAAGAAACTGCTAAAAATCGAAGAAGATAAAGATAAAGCATTATTAAAGAAAAATCATAGCGAAAGGGAAGGATTAGAAAAATCCATAAAGGATCTAGATCTCGTAATTGAGGAATATAATAATAAAAGACATAATTTAGATATCTCAATAAAGACCTTAGAGGGAGACATCCGACTGAACAACGAGAGAATAGAACAAGGCCAAAGACGCATTAGGCAAGGTAAAACTGAGAAAAAAGAGGAAATGCTTGAATTATCGCAAAAAGAAGATAGGATTGCAAGATTAGAGAAGGAGCTTAAATCTGAAAGTGAGCATAGGGATGAGTTGCTTACTAGAAAAGAATCCTATATGAAAGAACTGGCAGATATAAATGAAAGACTAAATAAAGTTAGAGAGAATCTAAATACATTTAGGCAGGCACAGGAGACGCAGTCTGATGAGGCGGCGAAGATTAGAGAACAGATAATCTATATGGAGACCAGATTACAATCTGCTGATGCAAGATCTAGGGAACTTCAAGCAAAATTGGGCCCTGAGCAGGAAACGCTATATAAGAAAGAAAATGAACTTAAAGATAATGATAAGAGATTAAAAAGGCTTAAACAGAGTATTTCCGCCATTAGATGGGAGATAGAAGAAAAACAACAGGTAATTACAATCCTAAGGAATGAGAAATCCAATTTAGAAGATAAAATTATGACTAGCTCTAAGGAATTAGAAAATAATAGGACAAGATATACATTTCTCAAAAATATGCAAAAAAACCGAGAAGGTTATTATAAAAGTGTCAAGAGGATACTGGACGCTTTAGATAAGAATAGACTAGGCCCCAATGGTGTGCGTGGGGTGGTAGCCCAACTTATGAGGGTGCCGAAAGACTTGGAGAGGGCTATAGAGATGGCTCTAGGCAGTAGTATGCAATTTATTGTGACCGAGACAGAGGATGATGCAAAAATAGCTGTAAACTATCTAAAGACAAACAAATTTGGACGGGCTACATTCTTGCCCTTAACGTCTATAAAGGGCAGATATTTATCTAAACGAGAAGAACATGCTCTAGCCATGAATGGTGTTGTAGGCGTAGCTTCACAACTTATATCGTATGATGATAAATATAAAGATATATTTAATTATCTACTAGGTAGAGTGCTGATAGCTGAGTCATTAGATGATGCCATTATAGTTGCAAAGAAATTTTCACACACTTTTAAACTTGTCACTCTAGGTGGAGATCTCATAAATCCGGGCGGCTCCATAAGTGGAGGGAGTAGTCCGGATATAAATTCCAGCATATTATCAAGGCATCGTGAAATAAAAGAGCTAAGGAATAATTTAAAAACTATTCAGAATGATTTAGATAGTTTATATGGGGAAAGAAAGATTATTACTGAAAATTTAGAGCAACATAAAGAGGATCTAAAAAGATTACAAGAGCGTAAGACTAAGACAGAAATGAAGCTTGCTATACTTAGGGAAAATATAAAGGCGCTTAATATAGACATTGAAAACATAAGGGCTAATAGGCTTAGTAACCTAGAAGAGATAGATAAGATGGATGATGAAAGGGTCAATATACAGGCGAAAATAGATGCAGAGCGTAGTAGGCTTTCAAAAAATATAAAAGATATGAATAATATAAATGATCAAGTTGACAAATTAGGACTTAAGGAAGAGGAAATTCTAGGAGATAAAGAGATAATAGAAGGGAATATAACGGCTATAAGGATTGAACTGGCTTCTGTTGAACAAAAGATAAGCTCTAAGATAGAAAATAAGATGTCCTTAGAGAAAGACATGGTTAGGCATAATGATAATATTAATAAAAAGACAAAACAGATTGAAGAGAACATCCAACTTTGTAAGGTCTTAAAGTACGAAAACATTGAAAATAGCAAAGAGATTAAGCATAATGACGAAAAAATACAAATAATAGAAAAAGAGATTCAGGCACTAACTATAAATAAGAAAGATATGGAAGATAACATAAGGACTTTAAAGGATAAATATAGACAGATTCAAGAACGAATTTCACAGCTATTGGATAGGAGGCATAAGACAGATGTACGCATATCTAGAATGGAGGTAGCGCTAGATAATATTCAAAATAAGATATGGGATACCTATGATATATCCTATAATAGTGCATTAAAATTTTATGATGAGAAACTATCCAATGATTATATAGACGGACAAATTCGCAAGCTAAAAATGAAAATTAAAGACTTAGGTGAAGTGAGCATAGGTTCGATTGAACAATATAGAGAACTGAATATGAGATATAAGTTCTTGCAAAGTCAAAAGCTAGACCTTGAGACTGCTATGGACGACTTAAAGGAAGTCATTGAAGACATTACTAAGACTATGGAGGAACAGTTTAAGCACGAGATTCGAATAATCAGCGAATGTTTTAATGAGGTATTCCAGGAGCTCTTTGGAGGGGGAAGGGCTAAATTAAGACTCAAAGATGAGCAGAAAATTTTGGATTCAGAGATTGAGATTGAGGCGCAGCCGCCTGGGAAAAAGCTGCAAAATATCTCCCTATTATCTGGAGGAGAAAAGGCGCTTACTGCAATTTCTTTATTATTTGGTATATTAAAGCGAAAACCATGTCCCTTTTGTGTCCTAGATGAAATTGATGCCCCATTGGACGAAGGGAATCTAGAAAAGTTTTGTAAATTCTTTAACAATTTCACAGACAATACTCAGTTTATCATTATTACACATAGAAGGGCTACCATGGGTGTGAGTAATGCATTATATGGTGTTATAATGGAAGAAAAGGGTATATCAGATATAGTTTCAGTCAGGCTAGATGATTTAGCTAGCTAATAGAGGAGGTAAAGATGAATACAGGTAAAGAAAAAAAAGGTTGGTTTGCAAAACTAAAGGATGGACTAGATAAGACTAGAAAGAACATAACATCCCGTGTAGATGAACTCATAAAGCACTATAGAAATATAGACGATGACTTTTATGAAGAATTAGAAGAGGCCCTTATAATGGCAGATGTTGGCGTTAATACCACTATTGAAATTATAGAATATGTAAGAGAAATAGTAAATAGGGAAAAGATTGGAGATCCTGAAAGAATAAGGGGATTACTACAAGATAAGATCATATCTATTTTAGACGATAAGCATGAATCAGAAATTACCTATCCTTGTGTGTATCTTGTAGTTGGCGTAAACGGGGTAGGCAAGACAACTACCATAGGCAAACTAGCTAGTCGATATAGAGCAGAAGGGAAAAAGGTGTTAATTGCAGCGGGGGACACATTTAGAGCAGCAGCGGCAGAACAGCTAGAGATATGGGCCGATAGGGCAGATTCAACAGTGATAAAGCATAGGGAAGGTGCAGATCCGGGAGCAGTTATATATGATGCAATACAGGCGGCTAAGAGTCGGGGGATAGATGTGCTCATATGTGATACCGCTGGAAGATTGCACAATAAAAAGAACCTTATGAGAGAGCTAGAAAAGATAAATAGGATTATAGATAGGGAATATAAAGAGGCATATAAAGAAGTTTTACTTGTAGTAGATGCAACAACAGGCCAGAATGCAATATCTCAGGCAAAATTATTTAAGGAGATAGTGGGGATAACAGGCATTGCCCTTACCAAACTGGATGGCACGGCAAAGGGAGGAGTAGTAATTGCCGTAAAATCAGAATTAGATGTGCCAATAAGATATATAGGTGTAGGTGAGGCTGTAGAAGACTTGCAGATATTTGACCCTAGCGCATTTGCAGAGGCTCTATTTGATGAAGGCGTTTAAATAAAAAGTGTTGACAGTAAAGGCTTATATATAGTATAATTCCTACTGTAAAGGAAAACTACTTGACAGCGTAGGGGGCTATATGGAGAAATTTTCAGAGACTGTAAGGCTAATTGATATATATTCAGGTCTGCTTACAGCAAACCAAAGGGATATAATGGATCTATATTATAATTATGATCTGAGCCTAGCTGAAATTGCACATAATAAAGATATCACCCGTCAAGGAGTACATGATATAATCAAAAGATCAGAGGAAACTATGAAAAAACTAGATAACAGGCTAAATCTTGCAGAAAAATTCCAAGACGTAGATAATAGTCTGAATATTATAGATAGCAGGCTTAAGAAGGTATATAGCATAATAGAGGATATGGATGAGGAGAGCCCCGCGCTTGAAATTTTAACCTCTATAAGATTGGACCTTCAGAAGATCGTAAGAGATTTAATGAGATAGGGGGATATTCTATGGCATTTGAAGGATTGGCAGAAAAATTGCAATCGGCATTAAAGGGCCTTACTAGCAAAGGTAAGCTTACGGAAAAAGACGTAAAAACTGCTATGCGTGAGATTAGGCTAGCGCTTTTGGAGGCAGATGTAAACTTTTTAGTTGTAAAAGACTTTATAAAAAAGGTTACAGAAAGATCTATAGGCCAAGAGATTATGGAAAGTTTGACGCCTGGGCAACAGGTGATTAAGATAGTAAATGAAGAACTGACCACTTTAATGGGGGAAAGTCATAGCAAATTAACAGTAGCATCTAGGCCACCAACTATATTAATGATGGTGGGATTGCAGGGTTCAGGAAAGACTACAACTTCCGGAAAGCTAGCTCGCTATCTGAAAAATCAGGGCAAAAAACCCTTACTTGTAGCATGTGATATATATAGGCCCGCTGCAATCGATCAGCTTAAAATAGTGGGTAGTCAGATAGATGTTCCAGTATTTGAAAGGGGTCAGAGGGATCCAGTGCTGATTGCTGACGAGGCTGTTCAAAAGGGCATGGATGAGCAATACGATTACGTAATTATAGATACAGCTGGCAGGCTTCATATAGATGAAGAAATGATGGGAGAACTGGTAGCTATACGGGATAAAGTCAACCCCCATGAGATCCTTTTGATAGTGGATGCTATGACAGGGCAAGATGCAGTGAATGTATCTAAGGAATTTAACGAAGCTCTTGGAATTGCAGGGGTTATCCTTACTAAGTTAGATGGCGATACAAGGGGCGGTGCAGCATTATCTGTGAAAGCCGTCACTGGTAAGCCAATAAAGTTTGCTGGTGTAGGAGAAAAACTTGATGGCCTAGAGGCGTTTCATCCCGAGAGAATGGCATCTAGGATACTTGGAATGGGAGATGTATTAACCCTCATAGAGAAGGCCCAAACCGTAATAGATGATAAAAAGGCTGCAGAGCTTGAGAAGAAGCTTAGGACCCAACAATTTACATTAGATGATTTCTTGACACAGCTGCAGCAGGTCAAGAGCATGGGATCATTAGGCGATATTATGGGGATGCTGCCGGGGGTCAATAGCAAACAATTAGCTGGCATAGATTTGGATGATAGACAGCTGCTTAGGACTGAAGCCATAATACAGTCTATGACAAAAAAAGAGCGCGCCAACCCCAATATAATAAATGCAAGCAGACGCAGAAGAATATCCAAAGGTAGCGGGACAAATATTCAACAGGTGAATAGATTATTAAAATCTTATAATGATTTTAGAAAGATGATGAAGCAGCTACCAAATATTGAAAAAGCGGCAAGAAGAGGGAAATTCAGATTTCCTTTCTAATATAACTTCAAACTGATGGAGGTGATTGTTAATGGCAGTTAAGATTAGACTAAAGAGAATAGGTGCAAAGAAAAAACCCTTTTATCGTATTGTTGTGGCTGATTCCAGATCTCCACGGGATGGTAGGTTCATAGAGGAAATAGGATACTATGATCCGCTATCAGACCCCGTAAATATAAAAGTTGATGCAGAGAAGGCTAAGGCTTGGATTAACAATGGTGCACAACCTACTGACACCGCGAGAGCGCTTCTTAAAAAGAGCGGAGTCATCTAACTATATTGAGATGCATTTCTTTGGAGGTGTGATAAATGGGAGAACTAGTCAAATATATTGCTAAGGCTCTAGTAGATAATCCTAATGAGGTAGAGGTAAATGAAATTGAAGGTGAACAATCTGTAATAGTTGAATTGCGAGTGGCCCCAGAAGATATGGGTAAGGTTATTGGAAAACAAGGTAGAATTGCCAAAGCCATAAGGACTGTTGTCAAGGCGGCTGCAACAAAAGAAAATAAGAGGGTTATTGTAGAGATAATCTAATAGGACTTAGGTGATTTAATGGTCAAATACTTTACCGTTGGTCAAATCTTAAAACCACAAGGGATAAAGGGAGAACTAAAGGTAAGACCTCTAACGGAAGACATGTCTAGATTTGAAGATTTATCAACCGTATTTTTTGAAGACGGTCATGGCTATAGATGTTATATCGTAGAAAATATAAGATATATGGGTGATAATGTAATACTAAAAATCGAAGCATGTAATGATAGATCAACAGCGGAGGAATTTAGGAATCAATATGTTTGGATTCCACGACATATGGCTGTTCCGCTCCCAAAAGATAGTTACTATATAGCTGATATAATTGGCTCTATGGTTCATACTCAACAGGATCGGGAGTTAGGATCTATTGTAGATATAATCCGTACAGGAAGTAACGATGTCTATGTGGTAGAGGGTAGATACGGTGAAATATTGATACCTGCTATAAAAGATGTCATAAAAGACATTGATATAGATAATAAGTCAATTAGCATAGATACTACACAGATAGAGGGATTAATACCGAATGAATTTTGATATTATTACTCTTTTTCCAGAGATGTTTGATTCTATAATGAACACTAGTATTATAGGAAGAGCTCAGCAAAAAGGGCTTTTAAATTTAAGTTTTCATAATATAAGGGAGTTCTCATCAAATAAACATAAGCAGGTGGATGATTATTCATATGGCGGAGGTAGTGGGATGGTCCTTATGCCACAGCCATTGTTTGACTGCTTTAATTATTTGGAAAAAAGGCACGGCGGAAGGCTTCCCAAGGTGATATACTTTACACCTCAGGGTAAAGTGCTCAATCAAAGTATGGCCCAAGATATGGCATTAGAAGAAGAATTGGTGCTACTATGTGGACATTATGAGGGCATAGATCAAAGGGTACTGGATAAGTATGTGGACATTGAACTATCTATAGGCGACTATATTTTAACAGGTGGCGAACTAGCAGCAGCGGTATTTATAGATTGCATAGCTAGGTTGGTGCCAGGTGTACTTGGCAATCCGGATGCCCATTTGGAAGAGAGTTTTTCAAACAACCTACTGGAGTATCCACATTATACACGGCCAGCTATTTATGAGAATTATGAAGTGCCAGAAGTTCTTTTATCTGGAAACCATGAAAAGATCATGAAATGGAGAAAGAGGGAAAGCCTTAGAAATACATTCATTAAAAGGCCAGAGCTATTGGAAAATACTAAATTGACGCAAGAGGAACAAAAGTTTTTAGATAGTCTAAATACCGAGAATTGAACAATATTGATAATATAGATGGTTTGAAAGGAGGTAACAGGATGCAGGATATAATGAACTCTATAGAAAAAGAACAAATGCGTGATGATTTGCCACCAATTAATCCTGGGGATACAGTTAGAGTCTTTGTAAAAGTAGTAGAAGGTACACGTGAGAGACTCCAGGCTTTTGAGGGCGTTGTTATAAGAAGACAAAATGGAGGAATTAGAGAGACAATCACAGTTAGAAAGATCTCCTATGGGGTAGGTGTTGAGAGAACATTCTTACTACATTCCCCCACCATAGATAATATAGAAGTAGTACGTAGGGGTAAAGTACGTAGGGCCAGACTATTTTATTTGAGAGACCGAGTTGGAAGAGCTACAAAAATTAAAGACAGAGATGTGCGATAAAATGTATGATAATGGGACTTTTATAGTCCCCTTATCTCTTTAAAAGGGGAAGATTATATGGCAAAGGAGAAAAGTGAGTTTGTAGAATGGGTTCAAGCTATAGCAATAGCATTTGTTTTATCCTTACTCATAAAGGCCTTTATATTTGAGGTTATATTAGTTGACGGGCATTCCATGGCTCCCACTATTGATGAAAGGGATAGAATAATAGTAATCAAACTCACCAAGTATTTTTCTAAGCCTAAAAAGGGCGATATAGTAATATTTAAAAATCCGGATAATATGAAATTGAATTATGTAAAAAGGGTAATAGGACTTGAGGGCGATAAAGTACAGATTACAGAAGGACAGATGCTCGTAAATGACGTAGCTCTAGACGAGGATTATATAAGCGAGCCCGCATTTACTGATTTTGATAGCCATATAGTCCCGAAGGACACAATATTTGTCTTAGGAGATAATAGGAATTTAAGTAGAGATAGTAGAGACCCTAGTATAGGTTTCATACCTTTGAAAAATATTGTAGGTAAGGCAAAGATTAGGATATGGCCACTTGGTAGTTTCAAAGTATTTCAATAGGATAGGTGATTTTCCATGGATATAAATTGGTACCCTGGGCATATGGCAAAAGCCAAGCGAGTGATGGAAGAAAACTTGCGACTTATAGATATAATAATAGAACTTCTCGATGCACGGGCACCTAGGAGTAGTATGAATCCCGATTTGCAAAAATTATATAAAAATAAGCCAAGACTTATAGTGCTTATAAAATCTGATTTAGCTGATGAACAGATGACAAAAGAATGGC
>JAAZLT010000205.1 GCA_012799205.1 Clostridiales bacterium | reverse complement strand
CTAAGATCCCCCTCAACTTCCACATTACGATCTATATAATCCCTAATCTTACCCACTTCATCGTCAGTAAGTTCATTTACTTTAACGTTGGGATTGACACCTACGGCCTCTAAAATTTCATTAGATTTGGATCTTCCGACCCCATATATATAGGTAAGTCCAATCTCAACCCGTTTATTTCGAGGTAAATCCACCCCTGCTATACGTGCCATCTTCACACCTCCATATTATATGAATTATCCCTGCACTTGTTTATGTTTAGGGTTTTCACAAATAACCATTACCTTACCTTTACGCCTTATAACTTTACATTTTTCACATATAGGTTTTACTGATGCTCTAACCTTCACAGCATAGACCTCCTTAGATTACTTCTTTCCACGCCACGTTATCCTACCACGTGTTAAATCATATGGCGATAATTCTAATGTCACTTTATCGCCCGGTAAAATCCTAATATAGTTCATACGAAGCTTACCAGATATATGACCTAAAACTTTATGTCCATTATCTAATTCCACCTGAAACATAGCATTTGGCAATGCCTCTATAACTGTACCTTGAACTTCAATTACCTCTTCCTTAGACAAGCAGCATCATCCTCCTTATTCATTGTACCCAAACGATTCTAGAATCTTACTGATTTCTGAATCAAAAATCTTCTTACCACTTAATATCTTCTCTCTAATCTGATAGTCGGATGCTCCCGCAGCCTTCAAATGCCTTATCTTCTTCTTCTTAGGTCTATCTATGGTTCTATTCTTCCCATTGACTATCCACACATAGTTATCGTCAATTATATCCATTACTATAAAAAGTTTACCCTTATCTCTTCCAGCTGTAGCCCTAACTATCTCACCTATACCATATTTATTATCCGGCAAAGCTTTCACCCACTTTCACAAGTAAGTATAATAGGGTCACCATCTGTAATGGCAATTGTATTTTCATAATGTGCTGATAATTTTCCGTCCCTAGTAACTACTGTCCATCCATCATCCAGCGTGTCTACCTCATAGGTCCCCTCATTGATCATGGGCTCTATGGCGAGTGTCATACCCTTTCGTAGCCGCGGTCCCCTGCCAGGAGATCCATAGTTTGGTATCTGAGGATCCTCATGCATCTGCTGCCCTATTCCGTGCCCTACATAGGCCCTCACTACTGAGTAGCCCCTCTCTTCGACATATGCTTGAATCCTATGGGATATATCCGATAGTCGATAGCCAAGTTTTGCATACTTAATACCTGCATAGAAGGAGTCTCTTGCTACATCTATTAATTTTAGGGCCTCTGGTGAGACATTGCCCACTGGATGCGTTCTAGCTGCATCTCCATGATACCCATTATATATAGCTCCTATGTCTATACTTATTATATCTCCATCCTTTAAGGCTATATTCCTAGGAATCCCGTGTATTACCTCATTATTTATAGAGGCACATATACTTGCGGGAAAACCTTGGTAGCCTTTAAATGATGGATAGCCCTCTTTCGATTCAATATATTCTCTAGCAATATTATCTAGCTCTTTTGTAGTAATACCTGGTCTTATAGCATCTTTCACCGCTTTATGAGCACCAGCCACTATACCCCCGGCTACTTTCATTATCTCAATCTCTTTTTCTGATTTGATGATAATCATTGATTTCACCTTACCTCAAAAACCCTTTATAATGCCGCATAAGCATATGAGACTCTAATTCCTTTGAGGTCTCCGTTGCAACTCCCACTATAATTAATATAGCAGTTCCACCAAAATACATAGGTATTTTTAAAACAGCTGAGGCGATTATTGGTATTATAGCTACAGCCGTCAGGAATAGAGATCCTACAAACGTAAGTCTATTAGATATCTTAGCTAAAAAGTCGGAAGTTGGCCTCCCTGGTCTTATACCCATTACAAATCCACCATATTGCCTCAGGTTATTGGATATCTCAATCGGATTAAACGATATCTGGGTATAGAAAAAGGTGAAAAACATTATCAACAGACCATATATTACAGCATATAGAGCCGAATCTTGACTAAAATTTCTTCCCATCCAGAGTGCAAATCTACTATCTGGCGTAAAT
>JAAZLT010000204.1 GCA_012799205.1 Clostridiales bacterium | reverse complement strand
GATGCGACTTATATCTATAGCTTATATATACCTATACTGTATTAATATATCATGAAAGATAGGACCTAATAAACCCTATTATAGAATATTTTATATTTTATTGCAAAAATCATATTATATGGGGCTGGCAAATATGGAATATATAGATATATAATAAAATGCATGATATTTAATAGAATAAAGGGAGACTAGTAAAGGCAAAAAAGCTAAAGGGTCATGATAGAGTTAGATAACTTTATCACAGCCCTTTAGCTTTACTTCATAAATATATGATTTCCAACTGAAACTTGATCTACCGGTATTCGCTCTTTCATCCACCTAGAGGTGGCGATTCTAGGATTGTAGTAAAACAGACATCCACTTGTAGGGTCATAGCCCATAATTGCATTTACAGCTGCCCTATAACTCTCTATATCAGGCATTAGCTCTATTTGGCCATCATCTACACAGGTAAATGCTCTGGGCTCGTATATAACTTCACTTATGGTATTAGGGAAATCATCGGAGTTTACCCTATTTAGTACCACCGCTGCCACTGCTATCTTACCTAAATACGGCTCACCCCTAGCCTCGCCATAGATAAGTCTTGCAAGTAGGTGGATGTCTTCTTCCTTTCAATCTGTATATTTTAAAGCTATTTTTATTTCGTCCTCTATTTGTCTATTATAATCACAGCCTTTGGCTGGAGAGTTTACAAAGCTGATCAGATATATGGTCATGAGGACTATGGATAAAATTTTTTTCATACATATATCCCTCCTCAAAAATTATAATGTCCAAATAGAGAATCCAGATACCTGGTTAAAATTTGAAAGTACAATAACTTCTTTTTTTAAATACAACTAAAAGCGCTTAAATACGCTAAAGGTTATTTACTATCTCCGAATAAGGAAAATCCATCACCAAATAATAGCATAAGTAGAAAGAATATGATTATTATAGTGAGAAAATTTCCACCGCCAAAGAGACCACTTAAAAAGCCACCAGGGCCACCGAATCCAGAACCTTTAATTTCTTCCATTAAAAACACCTCACATTATAGTATTGTAGTTTATACTATGTGACTATAGTGCTTTCGGTGTTAGTTTTGTAAGACTTTCTATGAGCTTATCACCTATTTTATATACATCGCCTGCACCCATGGTTATAAGCACATCTCCAGGCGATAATTTTTTCAAAAGATAATCTACAATATTATCAAATTCCGATATATATTTAGCTTTTTGTCCCCTTTGATTTAGGGCTCGCACCAGATCCCTTGAATGAATATCTCCCGGATCTTTTTCCCTTGCTGCATATATATCTGTAATTATCACACCATCCACATCTAAAAGCTCATCTATAAATTTAGGAAATAATTTTTTTGTCCTTGTATAGGTATGAGGCTGAAATACGCAAAATGTTCTTTGGTGAGGTATGTTTTTTAGTGTCTCAAGTGTTGCCCTAATCTCATTTGGATGATGTGCGTAGTCGTCTATTATGGTTATATTATCTATGACCTTCTTTATTTCAAACCTTCTATGGGCTCCATTTTGCATAGAAAGTGCTTTAGATATAATATTCATATTCACTCCAAGAGCATAGGCACCGGCCATGGCAGCCAGCGCATTATATACATTATGTCTACCGGGCAGCCTTAGCTTTATAGGGGCAAAGTCCTTATCCCTATAAGAAGGGGTAAATGTGGCCCTGCCATCTATATCAAAGCTTATATCCTTTGCCATCCAATCTGCTTTTTTATCTATTCCAAAGCTAATAAAAGCTCTATCCACTTCTTTCATGAGCCTACTTACAAGTGGGTCATCCTCTGAGCCTATTACAAAGCCGCCCTCCGGAACCAAATTTGCATATTTTAAAAACGCGCTATATATATGTTCTATATCTCTAAAATAATCCAGATGCTCTTCATCTATATTTAATATAAACGCAATGCGTGGTGAGAATTTTAGAAAACTTTCCACATACTCGCATGCCTCAGTTAAAAAGTATTCACTTTTGCCAACTCTTACATTTCCGCCTATGCCGTCTACCTGGCCTCCTACAAGAACAGTAGGGTCGAGTCCCCCCTCTTTCATTATTACAGAGAGCATGGAGGTGGTAGTGGTTTTACCGTGAGTTCCAGACACTCCAAGTGCAAAAGGATAGGTCTTCATGAGCCTTCCTAAGAACTCTGCTCTATCCAAACAAGGTATAGAGGCTTTTTTAGCAGCAACAAGCTCTGGATTATCCACGCTTATGGCTGCGGTATAGACTACTAGATCTACCTTATCAATATTTGATGCATCATGGCCTATATGTATATCTGCACCCTTTTTTATTAGGCGCTCTATTATATCAGAATTTTTCATGTCAGATCCTGACACTATATATCCTCTCTCAAGTAGTATCTCGGCGATACCACTCATACTTATGCCGCCAATGCCTATAAAATAGACATGGCTTCCTAAAAGCTTTTCAAAATTTAAATTCTCCATTCCTTCACTCCTTGCTAATAAACCTCACACCATATTATAACCATGTAAGGGTGAGTTTATCAATGAGATTTTATAAAGATTATAAAAAATGTTGACTTTTTTTACTCTATAGTCTATAATTATGAATCGTGGCCGTAAGATGTGATAAACTAAATATATGGTGGAGTACCCAAGCGGCCAAAGGGGGCAGACTGTAAATCTGCTGGCTCAGCCTTCGATGGTTCGAATCCATCCTCCACCACCACAAACAAAAGCAGCTGCCGCATGGGCAGCTACTTTTTTAGACCTTTTAAGGGGGAAAAATATGATAAAAAGATACTTTACATCAGAGTCTGTGACAGAAGGTCATCCAGATAAGATATGCGATCAGATCTCAGATGCTGTTTTAGATGCTATACTCGAAAAAGACAAAAATGCTAGAGTAGCTTGTGAGACGGTAGTGACCACAGGTATGGTTATGATAGTTGGCGAAATTACCACCAGCTGTTATGTAGATATTCCCAAGATAGCTAGAGATACGGTAAGAGAGATTGGATATACCAGGGCAAAATATGGCTTTGATGCAGATACCTGCTCTGTTCTTACTTCCATAGATGAACAATCACCTGATATAGCTCTAGGGGTCAATAAGGCCCTTGAGGCCAAGGAAGGTAGAATGAAAGATACAGCTCTTGAGGCTGTAGGAGCCGGCGATCAGGGCATGATGTTTGGTTATGCCTGCAATGAGACAAAGGAGCTTATGCCAATGCCCATAGCACTTGCCCATAGACTTACTAAAAGGCTTTCAAAGGTGAGAAAGGATGGTACCCTCAGTTACCTAAGGCCAGATGGAAAATCTCAGGTAACCATAGAATATAGAGATGATAAACCCTACCGAATAGATACTGTTATAGTCTCCAGCCAGCATCATCCAGCTGTCGATAGTAAAACTCTAACGAAAGATATAACAGAGCATGTGGTAAAGGCGGCTCTTCCTAAGGAACTACTAGATGCGGACACTAGAATACTTATAAACCCAACCGGGCGCTTTGTAGTAGGCGGGCCGCAAGGAGACGCTGGGCTGACAGGCCGCAAGATAATAGTAGATACCTATGGCGGATACAGTAAACACGGGGGCGGGGCTCTATCTGGCAAAGACCCGACCAAGGTGGATCGCTCAGCTGCATATGCGGCAAGATATGTGGCAAAGAATATAGTTGCAGCAGGTATTGCAGATAGATGCGAGGTGCATCTTGCCTATGCAATAGGTGTTGCAAGGCCCGTATCCATATATGTTGACACATTCGGCACGGGAAAGATTGCAGATAGTAAGATAAGAGATCTAATAAAGCAAAACTTTGACCTAAGACCAGCGGCAATAATAAGGGATTTAGACCTTAGAAGGCCACTATATAGGCAGTTGGCAGCCTATGGACATTTTGGCAGGGAAGACCTAGATCTGCCATGGGAGAGATTAGATAAAGTAGACAAACTCAAATCACAGGCATTTTCAGAGGAGTCCTAATAGGGCTCTTTCACTTTTTTTGGCATTTCTACATACTATATTATAAAGAGATATTTTAGGATGTGATAAAATGTATATAGATCTATACCTAGCAGTGGCGCTTTGGACATTTGCCATATTTGGAATGGTATCATTTATGATAAAGCTATATAAGAATATGAAATTTAGAAGGGTATTAGACGAAGAAAAACTTAGCATAGTAATATTCGCAAAAGATAGTCAAGATATTATAGAGGGTATGGTTCTAGGTTTTATAGATCTAGATCTGCCTATAAATGTGATTTTAATAGATGAAGACTCCCAAGATGAGACAGCCCGTATAATGTCAAGGCTAGAAAAACTCTATGAGCCCATAAAATTTCTAAGACTCCAAGATCTTCCCGGATATATAGAGAAGTTGTAGCATATGGCTTAAAACTAGATGATAATAGTAGATAGATATGCTATAATTATACATATCACCATCCTTTGGACAGGGTGTAGAAAAGGGAATATAAAATATGGTTGAGATAAAGGGAACTATAGAGGATATAATATTTAGAAATGAATCAAATGGCTTCACAGTCATGGATATAAGGGCAGAAGAGGATGATACCATGGTAACCTGCGTGGGCCATGTACCCTCTGCCAATGAGGGAGAAGTCATAGTGGTAGGCGGGGAATGGACGTTTCACCCAGACTATGGTGAACAGCTCAAGATAGAAAAGTTTTCAGCTACGGCCCCCTCTACTCTAGATGGTATAGAAAAATATCTGGCCTCTGGACTTATAAGGGGAGTAGGTCCATCCACTGCCAAAAAAATAATAGATGAATTCGGCTCAGACTCTCTAGATATAATACAATATAATCCTCAAAAACTTACTAAAATAGACGGGATAGGATCTAAGAGGGTGGAGATGATAGCCTCATCTTATAGAGAGCAGTTGGAGATAAAAGAGGTAATGATGTTTCTTCAAAAATATGGTATCTCAACCACATTTGCCATAAAGATATACAAGGCCTACGGGGATAATACAATACGATTATTAGAGAAAAACCCCTATAGGTTAGCCACAGAAATTTCAGGAATAGGGTTTAAGACGGCGGATAATATGGCCCAGAGTATGGGTATCACAAAGGATTCTAAATATAGAGTTATAGCAGGGACTCAATACGTATTATCCATGGCGTCTTCAGATGGACATACATATATACCAAAAGATAAGCTTATAGAAATGGCCTCAGATATACTAGCTGTAGAGGCGGCCTTCATTGAAGAGGCCATTATGACAATGGCCATAGAGAGTACCGTTTTCATAGAGGTTATAGATGATGTAGAGGTAGTATATCTAGCACCCTTTTATCATGCAGAGGTGGGGGTCTGTAGAAGGCTTATAGAGCTATCTTTAGCAGAGCTAAAATCAGATACTCAAAACGCAGAAGAGCAGCTTACTAAATTTTCAAAAAGAGAGGGCATATTCTTTGCCGATAGACAAAGAGAGGCCATAATAGAGGCTATATCAAATGGGGTATTGGTTATAACTGGCGGGCCGGGGACTGGTAAAACCACTACTATAAATTGCATAATAGAGCTATTTGAAAAGCAAGGGCTTAAGGTAGGCCTTGCAGCACCTACAGGCAGGGCTGCAAAGCGTATGACAGAGACCACAGGGAAAGAGGCCAAGACAATCCATAGGCTACTAGAATATGGTGGGATGGATGGGGATGGTTTTTTTCAAAAGGACGAAGATGACCCCCTTAAATCAGATGTCATAATAGTGGATGAGATGTCCATGGTAGATATAATTCTCATGAACAATCTACTTAAGGCAATTACAGTAGGCACAAGGCTTATAATGGTAGGAGATAGCGATCAGCTACCCTCTGTAGGGCCTGGCAATGTTCTAAGGGATATAATAAATAGCAAAATAGTAAAGGTAGTAAGGCTAGATAAGATATTTAGGCAGGCAGGGGAGAGTATGATAGTCTTAAATGCCCATAGGATAAACAGGGGAGAATACCCTAAATTTAATGTAAAGGGCAGAGATTTCTTTTTAGATAGAAAAGAGGAGCCAGAGGATATATTAAAGACCCTTATAGATCTTGTAGTGGATAGGCTCCCAGGATTTTCATCCATAGATCCCCACGAAGATATACAGATATTGTCCCCTATGAGAAAGGGAATAGTTGGGGTAAACAATTTAAATGAAGTATTTCAAGATGTATTAAATCCCCCATCTAGGCATAAAAAGGAGAGGCGATATAGAGATATACTCTTTCGCCAGGGGGATAAGGTCATGCAAATTAGAAATAATTATAATTTAGAGTGGAAGGTTAAGGTAGGCGATAGGGTATCTGAAGAGGGAGAGGGCGTATTTAATGGGGATATGGGGTTTATAGAGTCCATAGACCTAGAGGAGCAGACCTTAACTGTAATATTTGATGACAATAAAGAGGTTGTATATGATTTTTCTCTCTTAGATGAACTGGAACTTGCATATGCCATATCTGTGCATAAAAGCCAAGGCAGCGAATTTCCGGTTGTTATAATCCCAATAGCTTGGGGACCGCCTATGCTCATGACTAGAAATTTATTATATACAGGTATTACGAGAGCTAGAGAGATGGTAGTGCTTGTAGGTAGAGAGCGAATGCTAAGGGAAATGGTAGATAATAATTATATCGCAGAACGCTATTCTGGACTGGATCATCATTTTCAAAAGACATTCAATACCCTTTCCATGGCGGGAGAGGATGTATTGCCCTTTGGTTAAACTTAAAAGGATTCTATCCGATATAATAGATATAGTATATCCTAGAGCTATAAGATGTATAGCCTGTGAGAGGGAGGGGCCTAGCTATAATAGGTATGGATTTTGCCACGACTGCTTTGAGAACCTCCCATTTATAACAGACCCTAGATGCGAAGTATGCGGCAGACATTTTCAAGGAGGGGGTAGATGCCATCTTTGTATGAATCTAGATCATGTATTCATAAGGGCTATACCTGTATTTGAATATGACATCCCTATAATAGATATAATTCATCGATTTAAATACAAGGGGCATACAGAGCTTGCAAGCCCTATGTCAATGCTTATGGCAAACGCCTTAATAGATTCTAGGATAAACTTTGATGCAATAATTCCAGTGCCACTGCATGAGAAGAGACTTAAGATGCGAGGCTTTAACCAGGCATTATATCTAGCACAGGGAATAGATGGTATAATAGGCGGGAATAGGCTATTAGATTCAGCCCTTATTCGAGAGCGTAATACCCCAGCCCAGATAGGGATGGACAGAGCCGGGCGGATGTGGAATCTCTATGGAGCATTTAAGGTAAGGGATAATAAAGGCATAGAGGATAAGAGGATATTGTTAGTAGATGATGTATTAACTACCGGTAGCACTGTAGATAACTGTGCTAATGAACTTATTGATAGCGGAGCAAAGGATGTTTATGTAGCAGTCCTTGCTGCCAGTATATTACCTAAATTATAGGGGGTTTAGAATATGGATTTTAGAAATTGTAAGATGTGCGGGAGGATATATAGGCATATAAATTTGCCATATTGCCCTAGTTGCCTAAATGATTGGGAAGAGATGTTTGTAAAGGTGAGAGATTATATCTGGGATAATCCAAAAGCCAATGTAAAAGAGGTATCAGACGAGACCGGGGTGGAAGAAAAGATCATTTTAGAATTTTTAAGAGAGGGCAGGATAGAGCTTACGACAGAGAGTATCGGATTTTCCTGTGAAAGGTGCAACACCCCTATAAAATCCGGTAGATACTGTGATAGCTGTGCAAAAAAGATGGCTACAGAACTAAAAAAGGGACTTTCTACCTCAACAAGTGATCGCAGCATAGGAAGAGATGGAAAGAGGATGTATACAGCCGATAGGACTAGAAAGAGAAGATCCTAAAATTAGGACTAAATGTTTTTAAGTTCTGGCCGATATAATACATGAGTGGATATATGTTAGTGAATATATGATGAGGTGAAATAATTTGAGAATAGATAGATCCCATATGGATAATGCAGTAGAAGCATATAGAGCCCAGGGGAAAGAGCCCCAGACCCCTAATAGAAAGAAGAAAACACCTACGGAGGATCAGGTGATATTATCGAGGGAGGCGAAGGAGCTGCAGGCGGCTACAGATGGAAAAGGCAGAATTGCTCGTGTGAAAAGCCTTATAGAGAAGGGACAATACAGGGTAGATTCAAAATTAGTAGCTGAAAAAATGATACAAAGAGCCCTTGAAAAAGAGAGGATGTAATATAGTGCAGCAAACTATTAAGAATATAGCCCATATACTTGAAAGAGAACTGAAAATATATAGGGAGCTTCTAGGGATATCTAAAAACATCACCGATGTCATATTAAATGGCGAGATCAAAAAGCTAGACGAACTACTCAAGCTGCAGCAGACTATAATAATGACACTTGGAAAGCTTGAAAATGATAGGCTTAAAGCTATGGATGGACTCTGGAAAGAAGATCTAGTGATGACAGAGATAATAGAAAGAGCACAAGAGGATATAGCAAAAAAGCTTACACAGCTTTTAGATGATCTTCTAGAGGTAATAGATGAACAAAATAGAGTCAATGAGATAAACGAAAAACTCATCAGAACGGAATTAGAATATGTGGAATTTGCACTGGGAACAATGGCCAGCAAGGGGCCAATAAATATATTTGATGAAAAGGCATAACTTTTATTAGGAGTTGAGAGCATGCGGTCAACCTTTTACGGATTAGAGATAGCCCGAAGTGGTCTATTTACAAGCCAGCAAGGGCTTAGCCTTACAGGGCATAATATAGACAACTCGGATACTGAAGGATATACAAGGCAAAGAATTGTGACAAAATCTATAGAGCCACCTATAAATACGGGGCTTTTAAGATCACCCTCTAAAGGGCAAATAGGTGGAGGAGTGGATGTAGTATCCATAGATCAGATAAGAGATAGCTTTTTAGACATGCAATATAGGCGCGAAAATACCACAAAGGGTGAATGGCAGGCCAAGACAAGCGCCCTCCAATATATAGAGGATGTATTTAGGGAACCCTCTAAGGCAGGAATAAACCAGTCTATTGCGGAGCTATTTGATTCTATGCAAGAGCTTGCCAAATATCCCGAAAGTAAAGAGATAAGAAGCCTTGTTAGGCAAGATGCTATAAAACTGACAGAGACCTTAGGGCATTATGACCATCAATTAAAACAGTTGAGAAAAGAACAAGATACAGCCATAAATATAGCCGTTATGGATATAAACGATATAATTGTAAATATTAGGGACTTAAACCTTCAGATATTTAAATTTGAGACAGGCGGAGATGTGGCAAACGATTTAAGGGATAGGCGAAACCTTCTGATGGATCAGCTCTCAGAGATAATAGATGTAGATTATTATGAGACAAGAGATGGAAGATTTAGAGTAGATGTAGCAGGCATGCCACTTGTAGATCATGTTCATGTGAATAAGCTTGAATCTGTGCTTGTAGAAGATGAGATAATAGGAGGCCAAGTCTATACTGTAAAATGGGAGGGCCTAGATAGAGAGCTACCAATAACCGGCGGAAGATTAAAAGGTCTTATTGAAATGCGAGATGGTAGGGGACCAGAGCATAATGAACCTATGGGGATACCATATTTTGTAGAACAGCTAGATAACCTGGCTAAAGCATTTGTACAAGAATTTAATGCCATACATAGAAGGGGATATTCTTTACATGAACCAGGTGAGGATGGTATATCCGAACAGGGTTATAACTTCTTTGCCTATGACGGGGCAAATCCTAAAGAGGATATTGATATATCTAAGGTTACGGCGGCAAACTTTTCCGTAGCTACAGAGATTATGGAGGATATATATAATATAGCTATGGCAGAAGATCCTACAATAGATGCAGACGGTATTCCAAGAGAAGGGGATAACCGTATAGGCCTTGAGATCATAGGGCTTAGAAATAAAAAGGATATTACAGTTGAATTGATAGTAGATGGGGAGAGTAAAAATATTGCCATAGGCAATTTAGAAGATTATACAAAGGGAGTAATAGCAGATCTAGCTGTAGAATCATCCCATAGTGACAAGATGAGCGAAGGCCAAGTAATACTTACAAATAGCCTACAAAACAAAAGGCTTTCAGTATCTGGAGTATCCATAGATGAAGAGATGACCATGATGATACAATATCTTCACTCCTATAATGCAGCTGCTAGGATGATAACAGCAGTAGATGAACAGCTAGATGTGCTTATAAATCGTACAGGACTTGTAGGTAGATAAGGAGGGCATTTGAATGCGCGTTACCAATAGCATGCTCATAAATCAGTTTTTATACAATATGAATAATAACCTGGATAAAATGCAAAAACACGACTATCAGCTGGCCACGGGAAAGAAAATATTTAGGCCTTCTGACGACCCAGTAGGCATTACAAGAAGTCTTCAGGCTAGAACAGATCTTTCAAAGCTCGAAAGATATATCCAAAATGTATCCGATGCTAAAGCATGGCTGACCCAGTCAGAGACCAGCCTTATGGAGATGAACGAGATAATAAAAAGGGCCTATGATTTGGCTGTGGATGGTGCCAATAGCACTAAGACGCTAGAAGATAGACAGGCAAGTGCTAAAGAGCTTAGAGAATTAGAAGAGCATCTAGTGCAAGCTGCTAATACTACATTTGGCGGAAGATATATATTCGGTGGATATAATACAGTAAAGGATCCCTTTGAATTATCGGAAGATGGTGCGCTTTTATACAATGGCATAGATATAAAAAGCGAAAATGCTGAAGATATAGAAAAGCTTGGCGAATATATAGGAGAGTCTATACAATTCGAGATAGGGCCAAATACTAATATGCAGGTGAGCATAAACGGGCTCGAACTATTAGGCGTAGGTGAGGGGAATGTATTTGATGTAATAAATAGACTCACCAATGCACTAGAGACTGGAGATACTGATATAATAGATGAATCTGTAGGCACGCTTCAAAAGGCCCAGGAAAATATATTATCTCATATAGCCGATGTAGGCGGTAAGTATAATAGGCTGGAGATGGTAGAATATCGCTATAAGGATGACTACATAAATTATACAGGGGTCAAATCTGAGGTAGAGGATGTAGATCAGGCAGAGGCCACTATGCAGCTTAAAATGGCGGAGATGGTCTATAGATCCTCTTTAGCAGTGGGAGCTAGGATTATACAGCCTACACTTGTAGATTTTTTGAGGTAGGGCTATGGATCTTAGAATTACACAGATACATGGTAGGATTGGCATAGATCAATATCCATCACAGCTTCATATAAAGCAGCCTAAGCCTATGGCAGATATACGTCAAAGGCAGGCCGATATTACAATTAGAACTACACAGCCTAAGGTGCATGTAGACCAGACCCAGTGCTATATAGAATCTGGTCTAAAGCCCATTTTAATGCTGAATAAGGACTATTATAGTGAAAGCCTTAGAGCTGGCATTGAAGCCATTGGAAACATTGCTATGGAGGCAAATGCCCTTATGGATATAGAAAAAGGGGGCAATCCCATAGCAGAAATAGCCCTTACAAAGCTTGAAAGTAAGGGGGAGCTAAATATCGTAATGATGCCAAGATCTAGACCTAAGATATGGACAGATTTAGGCAAAGTAGATATAGATATTAGCCCAAATCCTGCCGATATAAAATGGAATATACATACAAGGGCTAGTATAGAGGCTACAAGGCATAAGGTTGATATATACATGGATGTATGGCCAGATATAAATATAGATTATATAGGCAAAACTTTTGATAGGGAGGTATGAAGGGAGTCAACCTCCCTAAAATATGTATAGGTGGGGATGATTGTGATGAAGATTAACTCCTCTAGATTTGGAATAATAGAGGTGGATAAAGATAATATTATAGAGTTTAGTAAGGGAATACCAGCATTTGAAGATTTTAAAAGATATGTATTACTATCAGAGGAAGATGCCCCAAGTCTATACTGGCTACAAAGTGTAGATGATGGAGACGTATCATTTATACTCATAGATCCCTTTGAGATCGCTGAGGGATATAAGCCAAAGCTCTCTGAAAAGACCATAAGGGATTTAAAAATAGAACGGCAAGAAGATGTAGTGCTACTTACAATGCTTATAGTGCCGGAAGATATGAAGAATATGACTACAAACCTCCAATCACCCATAATAATAAATATGAAAGAAAGACTCGGAAAACAGGTCATATTGATAGATGATGATTACCCAATGAGATTTCCCGTGTTTTCAGAACCTGACGGGGAGGGGGAATAATATGCTGGTGCTTTCAAGAAAGAGAGATGAGAATATATTTATAGGTGATGATATAGAGATCTCTATAATAGCCATCGAGGGAGACAGAGTCAAAATAGGAATAGAGGCGCCTATAGAGATTGATATATTAAGAGGGGAACTAGTAGAGGGAACCAAGGAGGCAAATCTGGAGGCGGCAAAAGCACCAAAGGATAAGCTTTCAGATATTACACAACTAATGGGAAGGTTAAAAAGGTAATACCAAAATCAATAAACGAGGGGGAAGTTAAGATGTACCATTTTAATCCACAAGAGCTTCATGAGAGATTGATGAAGGATATAAAGCCAAAGTTTCGATATCAAGAGGGTATGGATTTAGAGAAATGGCAACAGGATGCAAGGGATACTCTAAGTAGACTCCTTGGCCTACCTTTAGAAAAGGTAGAGCCAAACTTAATAGTAGACTATGAAGAGGAGACTGAAGAATATATAGAAAAGAGATTTATATTCACCTCGGAAGAATATATGCAGACTCCATGTCATCTTTTAATACCTAAGACTGAAAAAGAATCTTATCCCTTAGTCATATGTCTACAGGGACATTCTAAGGGTATGCATATATCCCTAGGAAGACCTAAGTTTGATGGCGATGAAAATAGCATAAATAGCGGAGATAGGGATTTCGCCCTCCAAATAGTTCGTGAAGGCTATGCTGCCCTTACTATAGAGCAAAGATGCTTTGGTGAGAGGGGCGGCACGAAAGAGGGACCAGATTGTTATCAATCTTCTATGTCAGCACTTTTACTTGGAAGAACCACCATTGGAGAGAGAGTATGGGATGTATCCTGTGCCATAGACGTAATAGAGAAGCACTTTCCCGAGATTGATTCAAATAGAATTGGTATTATGGGCAATTCCGGTGGAGGCACTATTACATACTACGCTGCTTGCATGGATGAAAGGAT
>JAAZLT010000203.1 GCA_012799205.1 Clostridiales bacterium | reverse complement strand
TTCAGATGAAGGAGAAGAAGTATTTGCTATTGCTGAATTTCAAGTAAAATAATATTTGTGAAAATATATGGGGAGGCAATACTATGAAAAATCGTATTCTAGTAGGGATACTTTTATCATGCATTATACTTTCAGCATGTACGTCATCAGTTCCAAATAAATCTTTGGATTTGATGAGGGATATCAAAAAAGGCAATGTAACTCCTGTAAAGATTGAGGACTTAAAAAAAGAGGACCTAAATAGAAGCCGGAATATAACGGATTTCTCTTTAGATCTTTTTCGTGAAAGTTTTGAAATGGAGAATATTTTAATTTCGCCTTTATCTATAGCTTCAGCCCTTACAATGACTGCAAATGGAGCCAAAGATAATACATTATCTCAAATGGAGAAAGTGCTACATTCAGATATAAAAGAGTTAAATGATTATCTAATGGGCTATAGAATATATCTGCCAAGTGATGAAAAATATAAAGTAAGTCTTGCAAATGCAATATGGTTTAGAGATGATGAGCGACTAAAGGTAAATGAAGATTTCTTGCAAATAAACAAAGATTATTTTGATGCAGGAGTATATAAGGCGCCCTTTGATGAGAGCACAATGAACGATATGAATGCCTGGGTCAAGGATAAAACAGATAGCATGATAGAGGATATTTTAAAAGAGGCACCGCCTAAGGATGCTGTAATGTATCTTGTAAACGCCCTATCATTTGATGCAGAATGGGAAAATATCTATGAAGAAACCCAAGTCTATGATGGAGAATTCATAACAGAAAGTGGAGATAAAAAGGCTACTAAGTTTATGCGTTCATCTGAGTATTCATATCTTGAAAATGACCTGGCTACAGGTTTTATAAAGCCCTATAGCGATAATAAATATGCTTTTGTCGCTCTATTGCCGAATAAGGGCGTTACTATGAAAGATTTTGTAGATTCACTTAATGCGAAAACATTAGCTGAGCTTATGGAAGATGAAAAGGATTATACAGTCAACGCAGTTACACCTAAGTTTACAGTGGAATATGAAGCCTTATTAAATGACCCACTTAAAAATATGGGTATGACAGATGCTTTTTCAGACCATGACGCCAACTTTAGTGGACTAGGTATATCTTCAAGGGGTAATATATTTATAGGGCGAGTAATTCATAAGACGAAGATTAGCGTGGATGAAAAGGGCACAAAGGCAGGAGCAGTGACTGCAGTTGAGATGAAAGACGAAGCTGCCATGGAAATCGAATATAGAGAGGTAGTTTTAGATAGACCCTTCTTCTATATGATAATAGATACAGAAGAAAAGCTACCACTATTTATGGGTAGCTTAATGGACATAGACTAATTATTTGCAGGGTCTTTAAGATGGGGTAGTGCCCCTCCTGCTATCTCCCAGATATAAAGGCTTGCAACTGATGCATAGGGGGAATATAGCTTCTCATATTTATTAAAGATTTCTCGAGTGATTTCTTTGTGGCCATATAGCATTCGAAGGCCCCTTAAAATTGCAAGATCTCCAAAGCTTATTACATCTGGACGCTGCATAGAAAAGGTCATTACCATCTGTGCCGTCCAGATTCCTATACCCTTTATTTGACATAAATATTTACAAACCTCTTCATCATCCATATCATCTAGCTTTGACAGATCTATATCCCCCTTTAATATGGAATCTGTCATATCTTTTATATAATTGGCCTTTCGCATAGTCATGCCACAGGCTTGCAAATCTTCGGCAGAAACT
The DNA here is from genome assembly GCA_012799205.1 of Clostridiales bacterium. Classification (GTDB taxonomy): domain Bacteria; phylum Bacillota; class Clostridia; order Caldicoprobacterales; family Xylanivirgaceae; genus JAAZLT01. Next base: position 28 of record JAAZLT010000203.1, on the reverse strand, counting down.
TTCCCAAGGCTTTCAGGTGTTATGGGGC
>JAAZLT010000202.1 GCA_012799205.1 Clostridiales bacterium | reverse complement strand
CTGGAGAATGTCTAATATATTGGGCATAGAAAGGGAGGAACCTTACTGTGACAATGTTGCAGGTCTAGTTAAAAATGCCATAGAAAAGTGCGTAGAGGCAGCACCTGGACTTAAATCCAGAAGTGAAGAGGCCACTAGAGCTATTATGGAGGGGCTTATTTTAGCCGGGCTATGTATAGGGCTTGCAGGTCATTCTAGGCCAGCATCCGGCTCAGAACACCAAATATCCCATTATATTGAGATGAAGTTTTTAGAAAATAATATAGACACAAAATGGCTCCATGGAAATAAGGTAGGTGTAGGGACTCTGATGATAATAGAGGCCTATGATTTCTTATTTAAAAAGAGTTTGAACCAAATAAAGAGTTCTGGTAAATACCTAGAATTTGATATAGAAAAATGGAGAGAGAGGATTAAAGACGGCTTTGGGAATCTAGCAGGTGAAATATTCAGGCTCAAAGAACAAGACATACTAGTAGAAAAGGTAGATAGGCAAGAGAGAATGGACTTAATAGACGAAAACTGGACTACACTTAAACAAGATTGCTATGAAGTCTTACCCTCCCCAGATGTTTTGAGAGAGATTTTAAAGGACACCGGAGCGATATACAGTCCAAAACAATTAGATATAGATAAAGAGTTATTTAGAGAGACAATGACCCTATGTAAAGAGGTACAGCATCGATACGGAATAATGCAGCTCTTAGAAGATTTAGGAATGTTAGAGGAAGCCGTTGATTATATAGTAGATAAATATTATGGTGTATAAGGGGTTTTATATATAGCTTATACGCTATATTAGGTGCTATATATTATTATCTATGGCATGATATTTTAAAAGGCGAAGTTATAATGAATCAGAAATTACGGTATAGGTCTTCTACAAGAGAGCGAAAAGAGGATCTTCCTATAGGTAATGGCAGACTTGCGGGGATGATTCTAGGCTGTCCGGAAATTGAGCGTATTGCATTAAACCATGAATGGCTTTGGAGAGGGATAAATAGAGATAGAGACAATGAATTCAAATCCCATTATCTAAAAAAGGTGAGGGGGCTTCTTCTAGAGGGAAAGTATGAATAAGGTGGGCTAATAGCCAATAAAGCATTTGTAGGGATGGGTGGCGTAAGTGACAAACCAAGTATAGTAGATCCTGACCAGCCAGCAGGGGATTTATATATTAATGTATATAAAGGGAAGTCATATTTTGTAAGCGCTGAATTCTAGAGTATGGTATTGATACAAAATCCAACAAAAAGCTAAATATATTCCAATACATTCGACAGGGCATATGATACTATAGGGGAAATATATAAATTTCAAAGGGGAAATGGTATATGGCTCAATTGATTATATATAAAGGGGAAGAAAAAAGAGAGATACATGCAGATATAGGATCAAATCTTTTAAAAGAGCTTATAAAAAACGGCATTTATATAGACTCCCCCTGTGGTGGAATGGGGCTTTGTGGAAAGTGTCGTGTGGAAATAATCGATGGTAAAAACAAAACCTATAGCCTTGCCTGTAGGACTATTATAGATAGAGATATGGAAATTAGAATACCTATAGCAGAGAGAAGAGATGCACAGATAATGACCTCAGGCGAGGCATATGTAGATATAGATCCTTCTATTCAAAGCACTATAATTGAGCTTTCTAAGCCCAGTATAGAAGATCAGTTAAGTGATGTAGATAGGTTAGAGGAAGCTTTAGGTGCTAGAGGTGCCATACCTAATTCTATTATGCCTGATATCTCAGAGATATTAAGACAAAATAGCTTTAAAGTTCAAGCCATACGATATGAGGATGAGATATTATCAATAGCAAAAGCTATAGATAAAAACAAAGATCATTATTACGGTATAGCCGTGGATATTGGAACTACTACTATTGTAGGATATCTTTTGGATTTAAAAAAGGGAGAGGAGCTAGGGCTCTATTCATCTTTAAATCCGCAATCAAGGCATGGAGCCGATGTAATAACTAGAATCGATTATACGATGGAGAGTAAAGATGGGCTCAATGAAATGAGAGATCTTATAAGAGATAGTATAAATATTATGGTGGCCGATTTATGCAGCAAAAGCGAAGTGACTCCAGATAGTATATATGAGATTGATATTGTGGGAAATACAGTGATGATGCATATATTTGCTGGGCTGCCGGTAAAGAATATTGCGCTCTCACCATTTATCCCAGTTGTAGGTAGAAGATTGGAATTAAACGCTAGAGATATTGACATTGGAATAAATCCTAATGGGAAAATTGTAATACCCCCTATGATATCCGGCTATATCGGAGCTGATGCCATAGCTGCAATATTATCTTGCAATATGCATAAAGATGAAGAAATCTCTCTATTAATAGATATTGGTACAAATGGCGAAATTGCACTTGGAAATAAAGACGGTATAGTGCTATGTTCTACAGCTGCAGGTCCAGCCTTTGAAGGGGCCCGAATAGAGTGTGGATTAGGGGGGGTAGAAGGTGCTATAAATAGAGTATTTATACATGAAGAACTAGAATTTACTACTATAAAAGATGCGCCTGCAATAGGGATATGCGGCTCTGGAATAGTAGATGTGGTAGCTCAGATGCTAAAGGTTGGATTAATAGATTCAACTGGGCGAATGCTTTCAATAGATGAAATTGACGATACATTTCCTAAAAATATAAAAGATAGAGTCGTATCTATAAATGATCAGCCAGCACTTATACTACAAACGGACGATAAAAGCCCTACAGGCGATATATATATATCCCAAAAAGATATTAGGGAAGTGCAGCTAGCAAAGGGTGCAATAGCGGCAGGTATTGAGATACTAATTGATGATATGAATATTTCCTATGAAGATATAGATAATGTATATTTGGCAGGAGGATTCGGCAACTATATAGATCATACCCACGCCGCAGATATAGGGTTAATACCGGATGCTCTTAAAAATAAAATAAAGACTATAGGAAATGGCGCAGGAGTAGGCGCGAAGATGATGTTATTATCAAAACATATGAAAAAAGAGGCAGATAGTATAAGAGATATGTCTAGATATATTGAATTATCTGCAAGAATTGACTTTCAAACAATCTTTGTTGATTTACTTGAATTCTAGACTATGTAGCGGTTGATGTTATCTAAGGAGGATTAAATAATATGGAATATGACAAAAATGTAAATGTTATAGATTCTGTTGATTTTAATGTGAATGCCGACTTGCTTTTGAGCACATTTCGTATGGAGCCTAAGGATGATGCTGCAAAACGATTAGTAGAGTTAGTAGGCATAGCGACTAAAATTGGTAGACCTAAGGCAATGTATAAAGAAGCTATAATAAACTATAGAGGAGACG
>JAAZLT010000201.1 GCA_012799205.1 Clostridiales bacterium | reverse complement strand
TAAAAGAAGAGGTAAAGAGGCTAAAGACTTATTTAGAAAACAACCATGATAAAATGAAGTATAAAGAATATATCTCTAAAGGCTATTTTATAGGTAGTGGGGCCATTGAAAGTGGACATAAGCATGTACTGCAGCAAAGACTAAAACTTGCTGGTATGAGTTGGTCTAAGGAAGGGGCTCAATATATAGCAAGCTTGAGAGCAGCAAGTAAAAGTGATAGATGGTCAGATGTAACAGAGCTTATATATGGTGCAGTGGGTTAATATGTATGAAAAGTAAGTAATACCCAATATATAGCAACAGAGGATAATTGCGCCTATTTATACTGTCATATATATCCTATATAGGGTACATATGGCCAATATGGAAAAGGCTATATATTTTGGGACATAAAGAATTTATGCTACAGTAGCAATGTAGCAATGGATAAGTTGAGTATATTCATCTAATGTTATATAATGCTATTTCAGGGCCTAAAATATCTAATTTTAGCATATAGAGAAATAAACGAATTTAAACATCGAAGCGATTATTATAAACATAATATATAAAGGAGCCTAGATATGAAGAAACTTAAAAAAAAGTTATTGACAGGTGATTTCAAATTTCCAGAAGATGTAGCTATAGGTAGCCTAGATGATATGCCGGAGCGCATAATCCAATTTGGTGAAGGCAACTTTCTACGAGCTTTTGTGAATTGGATGGTAGATGAGATGAATAAGCAAGAACTATTTATGGGTAAGACCGTGGTAGTTCAGCCTATCCCTCAAGGACAAGCGGATACATTAAACGAGCAGGAAGGTCTATACACTTTACTTCTAAGGGGTATAAGTGAGGGTGAGATAGTAGAGAAAAAAAGCCTAGTTACCTCTATAAGTAGGGCCATAAACCCCTATGAGGATTGGCAAGCCTATCTAAGCTGTGCCGTCCAACCAGAGATGCGATTTATGGTGTCTAACACTACCGAAGCTGGTATTGCATATAAGAAGGAGGCTAAGCCAGTAGATAATTGCCCAGAGACATTTCCATCCAAGGTAACGGCATTTCTCTACGAGAGATTTAATGCCTTTAATGGTTCACCCGATAAGGGAATGATAATTATACCCTGCGAGCTAATTGACCAAAATGGCGATAGCCTGAAGGATATAGTATTTAGGTACATAGATGATTGGGATCTAGGGGATAAATTTAAGGCTTGGGTAGACGAGCATAACTATTTTTTAAATACCCTAGTAGACCGCATAGTCACTGGCTATCCTATGGATGAAGCTGAAAAATTAAAGGCTGAGTTAGGATATGATGATAAGCTTATGGTTGCCGGTGAGGTATTTCATCTTTGGGTAATTGAGGGTGATGAGAGCTTGGCAAATGAACTACCTTTGGTAGAGGCTGGATTAGACGTTATATGGACCGATGATTTGACCCCATATCGTACAAGGAAGGTAAGAATCTTAAATGGCGCTCATACCATGATGGTGCCTATGGCATATCTATACGGTATTGATACAGTAAGAGAGTGCATAGAGGATGATACGGTTCTATCATATATGAAAAAGGGAATATATGACGAAATTATCCCTGTACTAGATCTACCTCAAGAAGAAAAAGAGGCATTTGCCACAGCTGTTTTAGAACGTTTTGCAAATCCATTTATAGAACACCAGTTGCTTAGTATTGCACTTAACTCTGTATCTAAGTGGCAGGTAAGGGTTTTGCCATCTTTACTAGAATACATTGAACTGAAAGATAAACTACCCCAAGTGCTAACTTTTTCCCTAGCTGCACTACTTGCATTTTATAAGGGTAGTGAACTTAGAGATGGAGCGCTAATAGGAAATAGAGATAATAGCCAATACAATATACAAGATGACCAAAATATACTAGACTTCTTTTATAAGCTATGGCAAGATTACGAAGAAGACGAAGATTTACATGGGCTATGCACTAAAGCTTTAGGACAGGACAGCTTCTGGGGTATGGATTTAACAACGGTAGAAGGATTAGTGCAGGCGGTTGTGAATTACCTTAGGGAGATTCTGGACAAGGGCATGAAGGCCGCTGTTAAAGATATATTATAATGTGGTATGGATATAGACTAAAATATAGAAGGTGGAGGTAACTTATGGCTATAAACCGAACTATAAAAATAAATGAAATGGATAATGTTATAATTGCCTTGGAACCTATAAAAGAAGGAAACCTGGTAGAAACTGAAGGTGTATCTATTAAGGTTTTAGAAGATATAGGGGTGGGGCATAAGATTGCAATTAAGGATATCACTCCCAAGGAGGATATACTTAAATATGGTGCGCCAATAGGACATGCTACCCAATCCATACAGGCAGGAAGTTTAGTGCATGTGCATAATACTAAGACCAACTTGGAGGGTATATTGGAATATTCCTATGAACCAGAGGAGTTAGAAGGTTTGATGGGGAAAGGGGATATGTCTGAATCTCCCACCTTTGATGGCTATATAAGAGATAACGGTGATGTGGGGATACGTAATGAAATTTGGATTATAAATACTGTAGGATGTGTCAATAAGGTAGCCGAGAGGCTAGTTTATTCTGCACGAAATTATTTTAAAGATCGAAAAGTTGACGGAATCCACTTTTTTTCCCATCCCTATGGTTGCTCTCAGCTTGGTGAAGATCATAGAAATACACAAAATATATTAGCTGGACTGGTAAACCATCCTAATGCAGGGGGTGTATTAGTACTAGGTCTGGGCTGTGAAAATAATAATATAGAAGAGTTTACAAAGGTTTTAGAAGAAGGGGGCCCTATAGACATAAATAGGGTAAAGTTTTTAAATACCCAAGATGTTGAAGATGAGCAAAAAGAAGGCATGGCTATATTGGAAGAACTTGTAGCCTATGCTGAAAAGTTTTCTAGGGAGCCAGTTCCAATCTCTAAATTGAAGGTAGGACTAAAATGCGGGGGATCCGATGGATTCTCTGGGATAACAGGTAACCCTCTACTAGGAGTCTATTCTGATATGCTAGTATCCTACGGTGGAACGACCATATTGACAGAAGTGCCGGAGATGTTTGGGGCGGAGACGATTCTCATGAATAGATGCGTTTCTGAGGAAGTCTTTAATAAATGCGTCAAGATGATAAACGATTTCAAAGAATATTTTATAAGGCATGATCAGGTCATATATGAAAACCCATCCCCTGGGAATAAGGATGGAGGTATCACTACTTTAGAGGATAAATCTTTAGGCTGCACTCAAAAGGGCGGTACGAGCCCTGTAGTGGATGTAGTGGACTATGGATATACGATTCGCCAAAAAGGTCTTAACCTACTAAATGGGCCTGGGAATGATATAGTAGCAGTGACCGCTTTAGCGGCGGCCGGGGCTCATATAGTCCTTTTTACCACAGGCAGAGGTACACCTTTAGGTGGACCGGTACCTACAGTGAAGGTATCCACTAATAGTGACCTGGCTAAGAAGAAGAAGAATTGGATTGATTTTGACGCAGGCGTAGTTGTGGGAGAGAGTACCATGGATGAGACATCTAAAGTTTTCTTCGAATACATCCTAGATGTGGCCTCAGGAAAAGTCAATGTTAAGAATGAAAAAAATGATTTCCGGGAAATAGCAATCTTTAAAGATGGTGTTACTTTATAGGTGATTTGATAATATATCGGAAAGTGCCTTATACAACTTATTTTAATTACTTAGTCTGTTAAATAGCTTGCTTACAAGCTAAGAACAACTGATTTAAGAAAATATAAATTTAAAGATCTGGCAGAGGCTATAGGCCCCACCAGATCTTTAAATTTACATATTAAAATAATATCTATATTCTGTGTCTTTTCATAAATTCCATATATTTAATCCAATCATACCTACTATGAAAGTGCCTACCAGATCTTAGATGGAAACCTAATGTCCCCTCATGGAGTGTATCACCTATTTTAGGTAATCGATCTGGATGGATGAAGCCGTCTTTGCCAAGGAGCTTATATACCTCATCTGCTGCTACATAGGAAAGGTACTGGCTATTTGGATCTGCCCATGTATCTTCTACAGCGGTTCCAGCGGCTACAAATCTTGGTGCAATGGCAGCTACAAGGAAATGCTGGTCAAAGGGCATTTCGTGTTCTTTACCTGCATATTTTCTATAATTAGGGCAGAACCAATATGGAAAGGTTTTTGTAATATGCTCCACTCGCTCGCCCTCTTTTTCCCTAGTAATGGCATCGCCGGTACAACCTGAATTATTTGGAAAACAAAAAGCAAACCTTTCATCATAGGCTGCGGCTACCAATGCAGTCTTGCCTAGACGCGAATGACCCATTACAGCTATATTGTCATGATCTATATCATTCCTTGTCATAAGGTAGTCCATAACTCTAGAGGCTGCCCATGCCCACATCATGATCTTGCCTGTGGCATTTTCCTTTCGCTCACCCCTGCCTTTGAGTATGCCTGCAAGGCCGCCTACATAGTTATCTTCCCCATCAAAGGCCACATCATTATAGCAAAATGTAGCCACTGCAAAGCCCTCATCAGTGATCTCTTCTATTGGCAGATATCTATCTGGGACACCGTCCCTAAAGGCTATATATACTATTACCATTGGATTTTCCACATGTTTTGGTAAAAAGAATTTAACAGGGAATGGAAATATTGTATTCTCTAGCTGAGCAGATAATATCATATGCTCTTCTATTACTTTCCCAGCATATGCGTCTTTATTCACTTCACTTACCATTGAAGATATGGCAATGGGATCTTCGGGAGGAAAACCATATACCTTTTCAGAGAGCATATTGAGTATCTCACGGCGTCTGTTTAGCCATTCGTCTTCAGTATTAATCTTTGTACCATTGTCAAATTGCAAAAGCTCAGGTAACTTTAATGGGCCTATAATATTGTTTAACATACTAATATCATCCTTTCCTTATTATATATTAATTTCAAAGATTAAGTTGTTAATCTAAAGATTCTTTATAAATTTGTCTAAAAGCTCCTGGTGTAATATTTTCTAGTTTTTTAAATACGCGTATTAAGGTAGCACTAGAACTGAAGCCAACCCTTTCTGAAATTTCATCAAGTGTATTTTCAGTATAAGAGAGAAGCTCTTTAGCCTTTTCTATACGTCTTTGGGTCAGATATTCGAATATGGTCATGCCAGTAAAATCCTTAAAACGTCTAGACAGATAGGCAGAAGTCAGATTAAATTGTTCACCAATAAGCCCTACCGATAGATTGACATCGGTAAAATTTTGTTCAATATATGCCATAACCTGGTCACAAAGCTCCTTCTCTCTTTTAAAATCCTCTTGTTGAACAATTTGCGTCTTATAAAGTTCTCGGAGCTCATCAACTATATCAATTAAAGTCCTTTCTAGTTCTTGTAAAGTTTCACAATATTTTAGCTTGTTTAAAGTCTCTTTGCCAAAACCTAAAGTATCTGTAACTTTGTATAGCAAGTGGTGCATATCATAAAAGTAACATCTATATTCCTCGATAGAGTGTATACCATTACTACAGGAATCCTCCCTAATTTTTTTAATGGTATCTTTTGAAGAGGGCTCACCATTCATAATTGACAGAGAAATAAGATGTTTAGCAGATCCACGGGAGTCAAAGTTATATCGAAATCTGGAGTCATCTTTTAATTCCTTATAGGATAGAATACTTCCGGTACCAAAAATAGTACGGTATTCTTGTGCAGCCTCTGCTTGTTTTAGAGCAACTTCTAACCCTTCCCAGCCACTATGTCTTTGGCTAAAAGCTATAGTGACTATAATATCCATATTCTTTTTTAACATGTCCTGAAGATCTTGTGCAATTAATCTAATATTGGCTGAATTTTCATGCTTAAAATTTATAATAGCTATAGATGTATCTAAAGTATTATAAGTAGTAAAGATTTTATATTCCATACCTAGGAGCTCAACTAGATAATCTTTTATCAGGGGTTCCATAAGTAGGACTTGGTTGTATTGATATGTTTCATTGATCTTTGATGGATCCCAACTATCTAGCTGAAATAGCATGACTACAAATTCATCTGATAGGAGTTTTAGGTCTTGAGATGCAAACTCGTCAAATATATCATTGTTTTTCGGATATATACCCCTTAATGATTGTAATAGAAATTCATTCTGTCTAATCTCGGAATATTGTTCCTTTTCATTAAAAGATGTATCTACTATACCTTTAATAAAGTCTATTTCACTGGGAGATTTATACTTATTGGTAGATGATGATACTTCGCTTTTAGCACTTATATATTCTAGTAGAGATGACATAGGTGCATAGTTATGTCTAGAGAGTAAAAATACTACCAAAAGTCCCAATAATATATATGTGATTGCTACTATTATACTATAGGTGCGTATGGTATGTAGTTTAGACCAGAATATACTAGTAGGCACTATAGATACAAATGAGCATCCAGAATAATCTGAGCGTACAGTTTGATAGATATATTCTTTATCTTCTATATTTTGCTTATAATAGCTAGAAGCTATATCAATACTATCAAATATACTAGAGCTGGAGGCATCACCAATAAAAGATACGATATCTCCATCTCGATTTAAAATGGC
>JAAZLT010000200.1 GCA_012799205.1 Clostridiales bacterium | reverse complement strand
CTTAGAGAGGAAAGGCGCATTAGTAAAGAGAATAATAGAATAATACAAGAGTTTGAAAAAGCAAAAAACAGAAAAAATGTGAAAGAAGAAGAATATCTTACAACTATGAAGGATCCTGCAAATGTTGTAGAGTTTGAGAATTTGCATACCTACTTTTTTACAGATGTAGGCACCGTAAAGGCTGTCAATGGGGTTAGTTTTTCTATACCGCAGGGTAAAATAGTAGGAGTTGTTGGTGAATCGGGATGCGGAAAATCTGTCACAAGCTTATCTTTGATGCAACTTGTACAAGCCCCAACGGGGCAAATCGTTGAGGGTAGTATAAGATATCAAAGTAGTGAAGGGAAATGCTATGAAATAACTAAGATGCCGCGAAATCAAATGCTTAGCATAAGGGGCCAGGAGATTGCTATGATATTTCAAGAGCCTATGACAAGTTTGAATCCTGTTTTTAAGATTGGAGAACAGATGGATGAGGTTATACTTTTGCATATAGAAGATGCTACAGCGGAGAGTGCTAAAAAACGATCTATAGAGATGTTAGATTTAGTAGGCATAGCTGACTCAAAAAAGGTCTATGAGAGTTACCCTCATGAACTATCTGGCGGAATGAGACAGAGGGTTATGATAGCAATGGCTTTAGTATGCAATCCTAGACTCATTATAGCAGACGAACCTACAACGGCTCTAGATGTTACTATTCAAGCTCAAATATTGGAGCTTTTGCGAGATATAAAGGATGAAATAAATGGAAGCATTATGCTTATAACCCATGACCTAGGGGTTATAGCTGAGATGGTAGATTATGTAGTGGTCATGTATGCGGGACGTATTATTGAAACTGGGACAGTGAGCGAGATATTCCATTCGCCTAAGCATCCATATACCATAGGATTGATGAGGTCTAGACCTGGCGGTGACACGGTTGGGGATAGGCTATATAGCATTAAAGGTCAGGTGCCTAATCCGATAAATATGCCAGATCACTGCTATTTCCAAAATAGATGCGATAAGGCAATGGATATTTGCGTAAAGCATTATCCCGGAATGACAAATTTTTCCGATACCCATAAATGTGCATGTTTTCTATATGGGGACGATATATTAGTAGATGAAGATGAAACAGAAGAGGGGAGATAGTGAAAAATGGGTGATTACATTCTCGAGGTAAAGGATCTAAAAAAATACTATCCCGTCTCAAAGTTTGCTCTAGAGAGAAGACGCAGCTATGTGAAGGCTGTAGATGGAGTATCTTTTAATATAAAAAGAGGTTCTACTATGGGGCTCGTAGGTGAATCTGGTTGTGGCAAGACTACTGTTGGCAGAACAATACTAAGGTTACATGAGGTCACTGGCGGACAGGTTATATTTGATGGGCAAGATCTATCAAAGGTAAAGACTAAAGAACTCAGAAGGATGCGGCCACAGATGCAGATGATCTTTCAAGACCCTTATTCAAGCCTTTCGCCAAGGCTTCCTATTGGGGAGATAATAGGTGAAGCTGTAAAGGAACATAATATAGTACCAAGATCGCAGTATAGATCTTATATATTGAAGGTAATGCGCGATTGTGGACTTCAGCCACAATATTACTATAGATATCCTCACGAGTTTTCAGGTGGACAAAGACAGAGGATAAGTATAGCAAGGGCTGTAGCACTAAAACCTAAATTTATAATATGTGATGAGCCTCTAAGTGCGCTTGATGTGTCCATACAGGCGCAAATCATAAACTTGATGAAGGATTTACAGGAGGAATATGGATATACCTATCTATTTATATCCCATGACCTTTCTGTTGTAGAATATATATCAGATACTATTGCGGTTATGTATCTCGGAAACATTATGGAGATGGGGGATAAGCGTAAGATATTTAAAACGCCTATGCACCCCTATACAAAGGCATTACTTTCAGCTGTACCGGT
>JAAZLT010000199.1 GCA_012799205.1 Clostridiales bacterium | reverse complement strand
ATATGTGAGCTAATGACAACTGTCTTGCCCATTTTCTTTAGCTCTTTTAATATGCCTATCATCTCTATTCTAGCTCTTGGATCCATCCCCGATGCCGGCTCGTCTAATATTAAAAGCTCTGGATCATGTATAAGGCTTCTAGCAAGGCAGAGCCTTTGCTTCATCCCACGAGATAGGGTATCTACATAACTTTCCTCTTTGCCTTCTAATCTTACTAGCTCTAAAAGTTCTTTGGACATCTGTTCTCTTTGCTTTTTTGGAATTCTATAGCTGCTGCCATAAAAGTCTAGATATTCATTTACCTTTAGATTATCATATACCCCGAAGAAATCTGGCATATAGCCTATTTTCTCTCTTACTGCTACAGGGTCTTTAGTCACATCCACCCCATCTACCTTTACAATCCCTGAATTTAGAGGAAGTAATGTAGCTACAACCTTCATGGTAGTGGTCTTGCCTGCTCCATTGGGGCCTATAAATCCGAGTATATTACCCTTATCTACCTGAAGATTTAAATTATCTACCGCGGTAAATTTCCCATATCTTTTAACTAAATTTTCTATATATAGCATCATCTACGCCTCCCTTCTGCAGAAATAGACGGAAAACCTACCATCACATCCTGCTGCGAGTCCTCATCTAAGCCTATCATTATATAAAGTCTTCCCCTGTGGTCTGTATACTTTTCTATATATGCAGGATCTATATCTATGATCCCGCTATCTAGGTCTATATCTAGTCCTTCACCGCCTTCAACAAAACTATCGCCGTCTCTATTATATAAAGATATGGGTACTTTCATATCCCCTGCAAATTTCCCATCTGAAGCGTCTATATATATTTTTAGGCTATCTATATCTATCTGACTAAAATCTTCCATATCAAAATAAAATGCAACCTTTCTTGAATTATACAGGTATATTTCATTCATATCGCCCATCATCTCATACTGTTCTAGGTTTTCCGATATTTCAGGATCTATCTTTGCCATTATCATCCCTGGCAAAATTACTACCTTGCCATCTGTGCTAGTCCCTATTTGAGTTCTATCCATAAAAAGGTTGGTTCTATAAGTTTTATTTGCAGGTTTCCCATCTATATTTATATCATCGTCTATTCTCTGATCATTAAATCCAAATATGATTGCCTCTAGGCCCACCTCTGAGGTAGATACATCCTTTAAAACATTTGCCATTCTTTCCGGCAGAGGCAATATATCATCTATGAGCCTTCTTTTTGCGTAATTTATATCCTCATCATAGGGAAATATATCGTCCATTAGGCTATATTTTATAGAATCCGGGTAATGAGGCATTGTTGTCGGGGTTACTGCGTCAAATTCTACATCCCTTTTTGCACCTGCTGCCAAGTTTCCCACCTTATAATATCCCACATTCGTAAGCACCACTACATCCTCTAAAGGATAGTCGGTACTATTTTTTATATCACCTATTATTTTCCCATCCTTATACAAAAGATCAGCATCTATATTTCCAAGATCTGCTTGGGAGTATCTTGTAGAGAATGCCTCCATTGTCCACATATCTAAATTGT
>JAAZLT010000198.1 GCA_012799205.1 Clostridiales bacterium | reverse complement strand
TACTACGGCAGTGTTTTTCGCTCTCTTTGCCATTTCAATAGCATCTATAGTCTCAGTTAGTGTACCAATTTGGTTAACCTTTATTAGTATGGAGTTTGCAGAACCTAGCTCAATCCCCTTTTCAAGTCTTTCTGTATTTGTAACATATAGGTCATCGCCTACAATTTGGACTTTATCTCCTAATCTTTCAGTAAGTTTATTCCAGCCATCCCAGTCGTCTTCAGCTAAGCCATCTTCTAGAGATATAATCGGATATTTGTCTGCAAGGTCAGCATAGTACTCTATTAACTCATCTACATCCCTTACAACGCCTTCCCCTGGGAAGTGATATTTACCATCTGTTTCATCATATAACTCTGTAGCAGCAGCATCTATTGCAATCTTTATATCATCGCCTGATCTATAGCCTGCGTTTTCTACAGCCTCTAATATTACTTCAATAGCCTCTTCATTGGTCTTTAAATCAGGAGCAAATCCACCCTCGTCGCCAACAGCTGTGCTATAACCTTTCTCTGAGAGTACATCCTTTAAGCTATGAAATATCTCTGCACACATTCTAAGCGCTTCGCTAAATGAGCTAGCACCTACAGGCATTATCATAAATTCTTGTATGTCTACGGTATTATCTGCATGTTCTCCACCATTTAGTATATTCATCATAGGTACTGGTAAAGTCTTTGCATTTACTCCGCCAATATACTTATAAAGGGGTAGCCCATACTGGTTAGCAGCCGCCTTAGCAACAGCTAAAGACACTCCAAGTATGGCGTTTGCACCAAGTTTTGCCTTATTAGGAGTTCCATCTAAATCTATCATTACCTGATCTATATCCACCTGATCTGTGGCATCCATACCAATTATCTCATCTGCAATTATAGTATTCACATTTTCAACAGCCTTTAAAACACCTTTGCCTAAATATCTATCCTTATCATCATCTCTAAGTTCAACAGCCTCAAAAGCACCTGTAGATGCTCCTGAAGGAACAGCTGCTCGTCCTACTGCACCGCCTGCTAACACAACCTCAACTTCAACAGTTGGGTTTGCTCTAGAATCTATTATTTCTCTCGCAAATACATCAATGATTGTTGTCATTTATACATCTCCTCTCATCTTTTTAGAAGGCTTTCGCCTGTCATCTCTTCAGGCTTTTCAATGTCCATTATATCTAATATAGTAGGGGCTAGATCAGCTAACCTACCGCCATCTCGTAATTTTACATCTTTAAGATTTTTTGATACCAATATAAAGGGAACTGGATTTGAAGTATGTGCAGTATGTGGTTGGCCTGTTACATAGTCCACCATTTGTTCTGCGTTGCCGTGATCCGCTGTTACAATGGCTGTGCCACCCACTTCTAAAATTTCTTTTATAACACGGCCTACACATTCATCTACTGTCTCTACGGCATCTTTTGCTGCAGATATTATACCAGTATGGCCTACCATATCACAGTTGGCATAATTTAGCACTATTACATCGTATTCACGTGATTTTATGCGATCTATAACCGCATCTGTAACCTCATAGGCGCTCATCTGTGGTTGCAAGTCATAAGTGGCAACCTTTGGCGAAGGGATAAGCACCCTATCTTCTCCCGGGTTTGGATACTCTACCCCGCCATTAAAGAAGAATGTCACATGAGCATACTTTTCTGTCTCTGCTATTCTAAGTTGCTTTAATCCAAGACTACTTATATACTCCCCAAAAGTATTTTCCAGTTTTTCTGGCTTGTATATTACATGAATATTTGTAAAAGTTTCATCATATTCGGTCATGGATACAAAATGAACCGGGAAATATCCTTTTGGCCTTATAAATTTATCAAAGTTTGGGTCTATAAAGCTTCTAGTAATCTGTCTAGCTCTGTCTGGCCTGAAATTGAAAAATATCACCGAATCATCCTGCTCAATAGTGGCAACTGCACCCTTTTCATTCTGAATAACTATAGGCTTAACAAATTCATCATAAATACCATCATCATAGGAATTTTGCATAGCATCTACAGCACAATCTGAAAATATGCCTTCACCCATTACAAGCGCATCATATGCAAGTTTATTTCTTTCCCATCTTTGATCTCGATCCATAGCATAGTATCTTCCCATTACTGTGGCAATTTTACCAAATTCCAACTGCTCCATTTTTTCTTCAAGTTGTTCTATATACCCTTTACCACTTGCAGGAGGGACATCCCTTCCATCCATAAAACAATGCACATATACCTGGGCTAGTCCTGCATCTTTTGCAAATTTTATAAGCGCATACAAATGCTTTTGGTGACTATGTACTCCCCCATCTGATACTAGGCCCATTAGATGCAAGGATGAACCCTTGTTTTTTACATTTTCTATCGCTGCTAAAAGCTCTTTGTTTTTAAATAAGCTACCATCTTCAATCCCCTTACTAATACGGGTCAGGTCCTGATATACAATCCTGCCAGCACCAATATTTAAATGGCCAACCTCTGAGTTGCCCATTTGTCCTTCAGGTAGCCCTACATCTAGGCCACTTCCTGATATAGTCATATAAGGATATGTAGCTTTAAGTCTATCTATATTCGGAGTTTTTGCCTTGTATATAGCATTTCCGTCGGTCCTTTTATTAATTCCAAATCCGTCTAATATAATCAGTGCTGTCAAATCTCTATTCCCCATGGATTCCTCCTAAAAGTTCACAATCTTTGCAAAGTCCTCAGCAGTTAAGCTGGCACCACCTATGAGTCCACCGTCTATCTGTGGCATGCTCATAAGCTCTGAAATATTGCCTGGGTTTGCGCTACCGCCATATTGAATCCTTATGGCATCTGCAACTTCTTTATTATAAACATCCGCTATGGTCTGCCGAATAGCAGCTATTACATCATTTGCATCTTCAGCAGAAGATGTCTTTCCTGTTCCTATGGCCCATACAGGTTCATATGCTATTACAACTTTTTTAGCATCCTCCGAAGACACATCGTTAAGTGCAACCTTAGTCTGAAGAGCTACCAGCTCTTGTGTAATCCCCTGCTCTCTTTGTTCTAAGGTCTCACCTACACATATAATAGGGATAAGTCCATGATCAATAGCAGCTAATACCTTAGTATTTACCAATTTATCTGTCTCTTTAAAATATTGTCTACGTTCCGAATGTCCAAGTATTACGTATTCTACTCCTGATGTCTTAAGCATTACAGGGGATACTTCGCCAGTATAGGCTCCTTGATCCTCAAAATGCATATTCTGAGCCCCTAGTTTTACATTCGTACCCTCTAAAACTTTTTTTGCTGCCAAAAGATTTATAAAAGATGGGCATACAACCACATCCACATCTGCATCTTTTACAAGGGGAATTAGATCCGTTAACAGCTCTATAGTCTCTGATTCTGTCTTGTTCATTTTCCAATTTCCAGCAATTATTGGTCTGCGCATAAAATACTCTCCTCACACATCCCAGACCCCCCGCCCAGTTTCCTGGGCGGTACTATCTGGGTAATCTATATTAAAAAATTTAGGGGGCTAGTTTATTTGTCATTTAAAGCAGCAACACCTGGCAATTCCTTGCCCTCTAAGAACTCTAAAGAAGCTCCTCCCCCAGTTGAAATATGGGTCATTTTGTCTGCAAATCCTAGTTGATCTACTGCTGCAGCAGAATCTCCACCACCTATAATAGTAACTCCATCACATTCACTCATGCTTTTTGCCACATATTTTGTACCCTCAGCAAATGCAGGCATTTCAAACACACCCATAGGCCCATTCCATACTACTGTCTTTGCAGATTTTATCTCTTCTCCAAAGATTTCGCATGTTTCAGGCCCTATATCCAAGCCCTGCCAATCTGCCGGTATATCTTTAATCTGCACTGATTTATATTCTGCATCTGGACTAAATTCTTTGGCAACAACTGTATCAATCGGTAATAAAAATTTAACCCCCCTGGCCTCGGCTTTCTCCATAAGTGTTTTAGCAAGATCTATCTTATCCTCTTCTAATAGGGAGTTACCTACTTCGTATCCCATAGCCTTTATAAATGTATAGGCCATCCCTCCACCTATTATAAGGGTATCTACTTTTTCTATTAGATTCTCTATAACACCTATCTTATCAGATACCTTTGCACCACCCAGTATGGCCACAAATGGCTTTTCTGGATTTTCTAAGGCCTTGCCCATTATATCTAACTCTTTTTCTATGAGATACCCAGCCACTGCAGGTAGGTACTCCGCTACACCAGCAGTTGAGGCATGGGCTCTATGGGCCGTGCCAAATGCATCATTTACATATATATCCCCAAACTCGGATAGGGCCTTGGCAAAATCTAGATTATTTTCTTTCTCTTCGCTATGAAACCTTACATTTTCTAAAAGGACTATCTCTCCCTCTCTAAGGTTTTCCACAGCTTTTTTAGCGCTTTCGCCAATTACATCTTCGGCCATAGTCACAGTTATATCTAATAACTCCTTCAGTCTGTTTCCAACAGGAGCTAAGCTAAAGGCCTTTTCATATCCTTTACCTTTGGGTCTGCCAAGGTGGGACATAAGGACCACCTTGGCTTTATTATCTAATAAATATTTTATAGTAGGTAGCGCTGCTCTTATGCGGTTATCATCTGATATATTGCCCTCATCATCAAAAGGCACATTAAAATCAGCTCTCACCAGAACCCGCTTTCCCTTAATATCTATATCTTTAATCGTTCTCTTGTTCATTAGACCACTCCTATAGACCTTTTTCAGCAATATAATGTGCAAGATCTACTATTCTCACAGAATAGCCCCACTCGTTGTCATACCATGATAATATCTTAACCATGTTACCGCCCATAGACATTGTGGACAGTCCATCAACTATGGATGAATGTGGGTTTTGCTTAAAGTCGATAGATACTAGAG
>JAAZLT010000197.1 GCA_012799205.1 Clostridiales bacterium | reverse complement strand
TCTATCTTTAATATTGATGTTTCTGGCAGATTTAAGATCATTGTTTTTAATAAACCTTTATACCGTAGATAAAGATACCTCCTTTTCCTTTATGAAACCATCTTCTATTAGCTTATGATAGATTAAGATCCCATTGATTCTTGGGAATATGTCCTTTAGAGAATAGATCTTCTCTATTGCTACATCACTTAACTTTCTCGTCTTCCCTACATCGCTACGCTCTTTGGGCATTAGACCATCAAATCCATACCTATTGTAGTAAGACACCCAATTAGATAACGTCCCCGGACTATATCTAACAGATTTCCCATTGGGTAGTTTTATGGGATTCTTAGCTGCCTTCCTATAGTAGGCCATCTTTGACTCTTCTGTGTATGTATTATTCACCACGGGAGCTATTAGGGCTAGTCTGATAGATGCAATTTCTATCTTTTCTTTATTATCCATATAAAATCACCTCAACAATAATACTAACTCCTTAATGCGCCCCTTACCATTACCAGTTTATGTGGTGACCTTAAATTTAAATTTTATCTATCTGGCTATAGCCTAATTATGACGTCCCTTGGAAAAAAGATATACTAAATCTTGTGAAAAAATCTTTTATGAATCCCTCCAGTTTAGTAAAGGAACCATGCATGATATCTTGCACAAAATCCAGTTCCTCTACCGTCCTATCTTTTAATAATCCAAGCCATAGTTTCTTTTGCTCTTTAAAATTATCAAGTATTCTATAAAATGTGGATATTGATATTTCATAATGTTTGCAAAGCTTATGGATAGATGAAAACTTCCCTCTAAGGTGGTCTCGTATTAGATGTATTAAAAAGCCAAAGCTAAAGGATTTATAGGGTATAACGGTAGGTGGTAGTATTGCATGAGTACGGCCGCAAGATGGACAGATATATCTTGGGATTTGTATTATATGATCTCGGTGTTTGTCAAGTAAGTTGTCGTATTTATTTTAATAAACTTTGTAACACTGATACGCTTTACTGCTAGTACTAAATATCCTACTGATGTACTTTTCACCTTAAGTACCTATAGTAATAAAACCTTATCGCTCGCCGCTAGGCAGGCCGGTGGATGAATTTTTAGGGTCTTGGCTTTTGGGCTCATCCACCAGCACACCAAAAGCGTGCATATATGGGGCAGATGTCAAGTGACTTTCGCGGCATAAATAGTATACATCTGAGGCCCTTAAATTTATTCCACGATTCACTTGACATCTGCTCTGAATCTGGGGTAGCTCTTCTAAATCATATAACTACTGCATCCTCTAGATTATTGGCAAAACTAAAGTCCTTTATTTCATTTCCTGCAATAGGATTTAGTGCTACAAACCCAGGTAAGCTCCAGTCTCTGATATCTCCAGACCAACGCTCTGGATGCCTTTTTCTAGCTCCTTCATAGACTCTAATACGGTTTTTCATAATCTCTTTATCTAACCCGTAATGTCTTTGGTAGGGTGTAATAAAGTTTATGCCGCTATGTAGATGATCATAGTTATACCATTTTACAAACCGCTGC
>JAAZLT010000196.1 GCA_012799205.1 Clostridiales bacterium | reverse complement strand
TTCTAGTATTAATGATTCTATTAAATGGCACATAACATCACTGACATGCGCACTAGAGCCATCCGAAAACCTAGGGTAATTTCCCGTGGCCCCCGGAGTTCTAGACCGGAAAATATGACCTGAATCAGACAAAGCTTGAGCCATGGCATCTTTATTACGTATTTTTTCAAAAAAACCGCCTGCGCCATTTGCAATATATGCCATCCTTTCCTTTTCATCTACAAAAGGGTGTCCCCATTCAACATCTCCACCGCTCTTAGTACGGCTATGTATGATGCCCATGGTACCTGGAAGAGTAGCTGCATCTGTTTTATCCAGAAGCCTTGCTACATCACCTATTACCTTCCTATAGTATAACTTTCCCTGATGAATAGTCGCAATACCAGTGTAAAACCCGCCTCCAAGCCCTTCTTGCTTCTTCATCATTTCAAATAGTTTTGGAGCTGCCCTCTCATAGCCAATATATCCAGCTATATTACACATATGCATCCTCCTTTTGATATCATATATACCTATATAATATCAAAAACCTGGCTAAAGACAAATATTTTAACATTCTTTTCACAAACTTTTTAAAAACTATATGAAATTTGGAAAAAATGTAGTATAATAGGCAAGCATGTCTTGGGTGAAAAAGGGGAGTAAAGGTGGCTTAAGATGAAGAACGCACTATCTATAGAAGATGAAATTGAACATATAAGGACTAGACTAAATTTAGCTATAAGTCAAGACGCTAAGGATGAAGATATCCTAGCCATTAGCCAACAGTTGGATGTAGTAATTGTTAAATACTATAATGGGCGGAAGAACGGATATAAAAAGGATTCTGATGTTTACAAAAGCACCCATAGATGATAGAATACTGTAAAAGCGATGAAGGGGAATAGTATAGCCTATTTTACAGAGAGAGGGTCCTCGGCTGAAAGACTCTCAAAGTGTTGCTAGAACCCACCCCTAAGCTGCAGGCTAGAATAGAGTATGGCTTGACGGGTGATGCCGTTATACAATACGAGTGGCTATTTAAATCAATTATTATATTAAATAGTTATAAAGGTGGTAACACGGAGCTTCCGTCCTTTGGGGATTGGGAAGCTTTTATTTTATTCAAAGAGAGGAGCTTTATGAATGTCAAAGAAGAAAGATGGCTTTGTGGATCATATAACATCTAGGGAAGAGGATTTTTCGCAGTGGTACACAGATGTGATACTAAAGGCAGATCTTGTAGATTACTCTCCTGTTAGGGGATTTATGGTGATTAAACCCTATGGTTATGCCATTTGGGAGAATATACAAAGAGAACTAGACGATAGATTTAAGGCTACAGGACATAAGAATGCATACTTTCCTTTATTAATTCCGGAGAGCTTACTCAAAAAGGAAGAGGAGCATGTGGAAGGGTTTGCACCTGAAGTAGCTTGGGTAACCCAGGGCGGGGATGAAAAATTAGCAGAGAGATTAGTAGTTCGCCCTACGTCTGAGACTATAATATGTTCTATGTATGCCAAATGGATACAATCATATAGAGATTTACCTCTTTTATATAATCAGTGGTGTAATGTGGTCAGATGGGAAAAATCTACACGTCCATTTTTGAGAACTTCAGAGTTTTTATGGCAAGAGGGGCATACAGCCCATGCAACTAAGGAAGAGGCACAAGAGGAAACCCTCAAAATGCTAGAGGTATATAGAGAGTTTGCCTATAATGTATTAGCGATGCCTGTTGTAACTGGCCAAAAGACCGAAAAGGAAAAGTTTGCCGGAGCACTTCACACATATACTATAGAGGCTCTTATGCAGGATGGAAGGGCACTTCAAGCAGGCACATCGCATAACTTAGCTCAACATTTTGCCAAGGTGTTTGATATACAGTTTTTAGATAGAGATAGTCAATTAAAGTATGTCTGGCAGACATCTTGGGGAGTATCGACTCGATTGATAGGCGGCCTCATAATGGTACATGGCGATGAAAGAGGACTTGTGCTACCACCAAAGGTTGCACCCACCCAAGTAGTTATTGTGCCAATAGCCATGCATAAGGAGGGTGTATTAGAGAAGGCTAATGAGTTATATGATAGATTAAAAAATGTTGGTATCAGGGTAGAGCTAGATGATAGAGAGACCCAAAGCCCCGGTTGGAAATTCAATGAGTGGGAACTTAAGGGCGTCCCAATCAGATTAGAAATAGGGCCAAGAGATATTAAAAATGACCAAGTTGTGCTAGTAAGGCGAGATAATGGTGAAAAAGAGTTTATTAAGATAGAAAATCTAGAAAACGACACTGTGGGAACTATAGATGCTATACAAAGTGATCTATTGCAAAAGGCGCTAGATATGAGAGAAGATAGAACCACAGTTGCTACAAATATGGAGGAGTTTAAAGAGGGAGTCAAAAGGGGCTTTGTAAAAGCTATGTGGTGTGGTAGTGGCGAATGCGAAGATGCTATTAGGGAAGAGTCCGGGGCAACAGCCAGATGTATGCCATTTGAACAGGAAGATATAAGTGAAAAGTGTATATGTTGTGGTGATAAAGCTGAGCATATGGTATATTTTTCAAGGGCTTATTAGACTTTAAATGGGGATATTGAAAAATATCCCCTTTACAATTTTATAAATATTGTGTATAATATCCTTGCTATGCAACAAGGGGCTATAGCTCAATTTAGGGAGAGCACTACGCTGGCAGCGTAGGGGTTAGGGGTTCGAGCCCCCTTAGCTCCACCAAAAAAGGACTTTTGTAGTTATATAGATAACTTCAAAGGTCCTTTTTCTATATCAATGATAGCGCTTATTTTATGGGGAAGATTATAATAATGGAAGATCACAAAATTATTGACCTCTATTAGAAACGAGATACAAAGGGCTATTGAAGACATCAGTCAGGGCATAGTGGTTCCTTATATTATCCGGCAGATTAACTCTTTTTAGTAAGTAGGGTTTCTACCTTATCAAATTCATCTCTAACCTCTTGCACAGCGCCACCTGTTAACTTACTTACCACGACCACAGCAATAGAGGCAAACATAAAGCCAGGGATAAGCTCGTATATATCAAACATACCACCGCTTAGGTTATTCCATACGATAGATGTTATGCCTCCTACAACCATACCGGCAAAGGCTCCATGTCTATTCATATCCCTCCAGTAAAGCGAAATTATCACAATAGGAGCGAAGGTTGAACCAAGGCCAGCCCATGCATAGGAGACTAAATCGAGCACTTTGCTGTCTGGCTTTAAAGCTAATATAAAGGCAATTATAGATATAATCCCAACGGCTATACGGCCAACTACCACTAGCTCCTTATCCGTAGCTTCTTTTTTAAAGAAGATTTGGTAAAAATCTTTAGTGATGGAGGATGAGGCAACTAATAGCTGAGAATCAACCGTACTCATAATAGAGGCCAGGACAGCAGCTAAAAAGATCCCTGCTATTGCTGGATGGAAAAGAGATTGTATTAGCACCATAAACACTTTCTCTACATCCGTGCCTTCTAAGGGCATATCCTTTAAATAGACCATTCCAAGGACGCCTATTAACACAGCACAGAGCAGTCCTAAAAACACCCAGAATATGGCGATACGTTTGGCTTTGTTTGTCTCATCAGGATCCCTTAGAGCCATAAAACGTGCTATAATATGCGGCATTCCAGGGTATCCTAGACCCCATGCAAGAAGCGATGCAGTGGCCCAGAAACCTAATGATGTACCATCTGGATTTTTGAAGAGATTGAGAACATATGGATTTATAGCCTTAGCAGAGGATATAGCGGTTTTAGCTCCACCTAGGTTAGAAATAACTCCAAGCGGAACTCCTATTAAAGCTATTATCATTAAGGCCCCTTGGAAAAGATCAGTCCAACTAACTGCCAGAAATCCGCCTAAAGCAGTATAAATTAAAATAACCAAACTTCCCAAAATAAGACCATGTATGTATTTGAGACCAAAGACTGTATTAAATAGTACGGCCCCTGCCACAAATCCTGACGCAGTGTATATGAGAAAGAATAAGATTATAAAAAAAGCAGAGATTACTCGAAGTATTCGACTATTATCTCTAAACCGATTTTCAAAGTAATCGGATAGTGTTATACTATTGCCAGATACTTCCGTATACACTCTAAATCTTATAGCTACAAATGTCCAATTAAACCAAGTTCCAATGGCAAGACCAATGCCAATCCAACCCGCTGAAATGCCAGCTAGATATGCAGCTCCTGGAAGTCCCATTAAGAGCCAACCGCTCATATCAGAGGCGCCTGCACTGATAGCGGCTACCAATGGATTTAAATTACGTCCACCTAATAGGTATCCCGATAGGGAGTCGTCATCTTTACTTTTGCGATAAAAATATACCCCTATTATCATCATAATGGCTAAGTACATTAAAAACATAAAAAGCGTAGACCCTTGCAAATTGTTTCCGTCCATAATAATCCTCCTTAAATATAATATAAAATAAAAAAGCCTTCATCCATTCTTGGGACGAAGGCGATTCGTGGTACCACCCAAATTAGTTATGCAAGTTCCCCATAACCATCTTTGAAACCTATAACGCAGGTTTGCGGCAAAGTTTAATTTGCAGCTTTGGAAGTGGGTTCAAAAGAAAATATCTAAGAAGATCTTTCAGTCTTGGAATCTTCATCCCTTTTAGATTTTATCAGTTTACTGGCTTCCGTCATTGCCTATAAATATGTAATATATGTATATTAAATGTATTATATAAAGCATTTTTATGCATGTCAAGGTAATAAGTTGATGTAGTAAAGTTATATGCACAAAAGTAATTAATGATGCTAAATATGCAGTGAGGATTCTTTATATATTATATATGGATATATACTCATTTGTTTGCATATCCTCTATTAAAAGAATATATGGACTAGCTTTTCAGTGTAACCACTATGTAACTTTTATTTAATATTTTGTCACCTATTGTCTATTAAAATCATATATAATAAC
>JAAZLT010000195.1 GCA_012799205.1 Clostridiales bacterium | reverse complement strand
TCTGCAGTATCTTCTACATGCACAGCCTTATGACTTCTATTATCCATAGATCCATGGATCTATGGATAATAGAAGTCATAAGGCTGTGCATGTAGAAGATACTGCAGAAGCACTTGTAAAATTTGAAAATGGGGCGCTATATCAGCTATATGCCTGTAATGTATATCCAATTGATGCACCTATTCAGATAGAAATCGTTGGAGATAAGGGTAAGGCGGGGCTTGTGCAGGATACTGCCTGGGTACACCTAGATGGCGAAGAGCGCTACGAAATAGAGCAAAACTTTGAAGGAGTAGCAGTGGGCCCTAGCTACTGGGGTACAAGCCATGTACTACAGATTCAAGATTTTTATGGCTCTATAATAGAGGATAGACCATTTTGCCTAAACGGTAAAGAAGGCAGGAAGGCTTTAGAGCTGGTACTTGGCATATATCAATCTGCAAGATTAAATAAAAAAATTGAGTTGCCATTTAAAGATCTAATCGATCATAGCCCACTATAAATATGTGAAAGAGGAGTTATTATATGACATCACTAATAGCTCCTCTTTTATTATAATCTTTATTTTACTATCATTTTCGTGTTGTTATTTTAATTCCAATAAAGCACCTATCTTTTAGTCTAATCCTAGTTTACCCTTCACTATATCTACATTCTCTTTATCTGTAAAATCTCTGCCAGCTAGGAAAAATACCTCCTTTTTATCTCTTAAGACTATTCCATATTTATCTTCTCGCATAATATACGCCTCATCTACATTCCATAGACTCTCATCAACTTTAATGATTTCACTACCCTCATTTAGATAGCTTTTTACAAGCCTTTTTGCAATTGACTTAGCTAAGGCTAAAGAATATTCCGTCTTAAAATACTCTACCTCATCACCGTATGCTATGGTTCGATTTGAATGCCTTTCCTTATAATATATAAAAAGGTCGAAGGACTTTGTGCAATAGTTCCATCCCACATTTTCGCATACAGTTTCAAATTCTTTAAGCTCCTCTTTGCTCTTTCTAGTAAAGGCTGTCTCTACCTCATAGGGAGATATGGAAAACTCTAGATCCTCTGGCTTTATCCTCTTGAATATAAAGAAGACCCCGCCAAATACTTTCTTTAAAAGCCATCCCTTCCTCGCCATATCTTCTAGATACTTTGCTATATATGGATAGTTTATAATATTTAGATAATTTGTAGTAATTTTAAAATTCATTCTTGTCACCTCCTGATACTTTTCTCGCATCCTCCAGTAAAAATCTTATCCTCTGTATTTCATTTTTTAATAGATCATTTCCACTTTCCGTAATTAAATATATCTTTTTATTGTCTTTATCTGAGATCATCTCTATATATCCATCCTCTTCAAATCTTGAAAGTAGTGAATATAAAGTTCCAGGCCCTACTTGCACCCGTCCATCTGTGAGCTCTTCTATATATTGCATAATTTCATATCCATGCCTTGCTTGCTTTAAGCTAAGCAGTACATAGTACATTGGCTGGGTGAGTGCTTTGGTAGCCCTTCTTGTCATAAAATATCAACTCCTTTATATCGGGTGTAGCTATAACGAGTAGAGATATAGCGAGCACAGCTATATCGTATGTCGATATATATTATATGTCGGCATCCGATATAAGTCAAGTTATTTATAATATAAAGGTTGCTTATAAAATAAAAAACCACTGATAATCAGTAGCCTAAATGTCTATTTTCTAAGACTGTTCTATATCTATCAATAATCGCCTTGTATCTGCCTTCTTTATATCCATCCTAGTCTCCATTTTGCGACGCCTTTTAAAAATTGGATATAATTATATATGGCTATGAAATAAATAGCATGAGTATCCCCTGTACAATACCTATTATTAGTCCAAGAATTCCACCCAATATCTCTATATGTTTTAATTCTTTATTTGCAATAGATAATATCATTTCCTCTAATGTGAGAAGGTCAAAGCTATTTATCTTATCTTCTACCATATTGGCTATGCTTATGGTAGTGCTTGAATCCCCTAGTATATCCTCTATAGCGGAATCTAGGAATTTATCTGCTTCCTCATCAATGCTTCGGGATATATAGCTAAATATATTCTTCTTTACAAAGCTTGGCACTATAGATGGTATCTTTTCATCCACTATCCTATTTACGTTTCGTTTTATATTAGATAGTATAGCCTCTTTATTATCTTCTTTTTTTATAAGCTCGACTATATCATTTATAGAAATGAGCTCCTCTTCTACCATTTTACCTATATTTTTAGCAATTTCATCTCGCCTTTTAGGTATAATCCCCTGTAAGTTCCATCCTATTATAGGAATCTTCAGGGGATATAAGGGTCTAAATATCATCTTTATAGCCAGCAAGTTTGTACTCCATCCTATAGCTGCTGCAATTGTTGCCATTGTTACAATTCGTAAAACTACATTCATTTCTATACTTCCTATTCGTATATTTTATGCCTCAGTTATTATCTTCTATTTTTCTTTTAACTCGTCTTTGAAAACTCTCAATATCTAACATAACTATTCTGCCACATTTTTCACATTTTATCTTATAATCCGCACCTATACGTATTACTTTCCAAATATCGTTCCCGCAAGGGTGTTTCTTTTTTGTCTGCACTATATCACCCACAGAAAACTTTATAGACTTCAAAAGCTACCTCCCCTTCCTATCCTCAACCTTTCAAAACTTCTGTGTATTAAAAAAACTATAAGTAGAATATCTACTATAATTATAATAACATTCCCAAAACATATACCCTCATATATATTCATAATCCCGTGTTCTCTATAGATGCCCAGTCCATAAAAATAGGATATAAGTCCATCTAGTAAAAATACAACCCATATGAGAAAAGGTTTAATGGAATTATAGAATATAGCTATAACCCAAAACATTATAAGGATTATAATTGAGATAGTAACCATATGTCCTGGTTTAATTCTAGGAAAATATAAATTAAAACCTCTAATACTTGCCAATATCCATATGAGTGTACGCACTGCACTGATAGCAATGATATATAATCGTATACTCAATATACCCCTTTGCCTTTGCATACACCACACCTCACTTAATATTGTGTAATATCTCTATATGAGTTAGACGCCATTATCCCTAAAAAGTTTCATTTTCTTTTATTTATTGCTGCATCTATGAAAGCATTAAATATGTATTTTGAATGTTTTTCACTATCTATCATTCGCTCTGGATGCCACTGTAGGCCTAGAGCAAATGCATGATCCTCATTCGTAATTGCCTCCACCACATTATCAGGTGCATGCCCAATAGCTTTAAATCCCGGTGCAACTCTTTTAACTGCTTGATGGTGGAAGCTGTTGACACTTATTTTCTCATTCTCAACTATTTTATATAATAAACTGCCTGGATCCACTTGTACAGTATGAGTCCCATGATCAGTCGGGGCTTTTTGCCTATGAGCTATTGCACTGTCCTTAAAACATGCTTCTATATCCTGATATAGGCTCCCACCCATAGCTACGTTCATAACTTGAGCACCCCTACATATTCCTAAAATAGGTATATTTCTATCAATGGTCTGCTTGGCCAGTTCTATCTCAAATTCATCCCTATAGGGATTTATATTGCCAAGTGCTATATGGGGATTCTCATCATAATAGAAAGGGTCTATATCGGCGCCTCCTGTCAGTAAAATACCATCCACTATAGATAATATAATTTCTATATCCTCTATATTATTACCCGGCAATAATATAGGCAAACCATCAAATTTCGATATTGCCTTAAAATAATTTTCATGTAACTTACTAGTCTTTGATTCATAATCATAATCACATGTTATTCCAATAATTGGCTTCATAATCCTACCCTCTAGCTTCTCTCTATCCAGCTGCTACTTCTTTTAACGGCTCTTTTCCAGCCTGAATATTTTTCTTCTCTTATGCTCTCTTTCATTTTAGGCATAAACTCTTTATAACCCTTCGCCCCTTTAGCTAGCGCATCTACACTTTCCCATATACCATATTCTATACCTGCAAGATAAGCAGCTCCTTGAGCAGTAGTTTCAATATAATCTGGTCTACTTACGGTTACATCTAGTATATCCGATTGAAACTGCATTAGGAAATTATTCTCACTGGCACCACCATCTACTTTTAATTCTTTAAGTATTATGCCCGAATCTGCTTCCATGGCCTCAAGCACATCCCTTGTTTGATATGCTAAAGATTCCAATGTAGCCCTTACAACATGGTTTTTGTTTGTGCCCCTTGATATACCGACTATAGTGCCTCTTGCATACATGTCCCAATAGGGCGCTCCAAGTCCAGTAAATGCAGGGACTACATATACCCCATCAGTGTCTTTAACTTTTGTTGCAAATTCTTCACTTTGCGCAGCAGTCTCTAACATTTCAAGCTCATCTCTGAGCCACTGCACTGCGGCACCGGCGATAAACACACTGCCCTCTAGAGCATAACTTACACCCTCTCCCCCTGTACATGCTATGGTTGTAAGTAATCGATTTTTAGATTCTATCCGCTTATCGCCAGTGTTCATAAGCAAAAAACATCCTGTCCCATAAGTGTTTTTGGCCATGCCTTTTTCCAAACAAAGCTGGCCAAATAATGCCGCTTGCTGATCCCCTGCAACCCCAGTTATAGGAATTGGCTTCCCAAACAAGTTTTTGTATGTATTGCCAAAGAGACTAGAAGAATTTTGCACTCTGGGCAGTATGCCTTTTGGTATATTAAACATATCTAAAAGCTCTTCATCCCAGATAAGCTCATCTATATTAAATAGCATAGTCCTACTTGCATTTGTATAGTCGGTTACATGACTCTTCCCCTTTGTAAAATTCCATATAAGCCATGTGTCGATGGTTCCTGCCAGTATCTGCCCATTATTTGCCTTTTCCCTAGCTCCCTCAACATTATCTAGTATCCATTCTATTTTAGAACCAGAAAAATAGGCATCTATTACAAGGCCAGTCTTTTTTTGTATAAATTCCTCATACCCCTTTTCTATAAGATCTTGGCATCTTTTGGCCGTCCTTCTACACTGCCATACTATTGCATTATAAATGGGCTCTCCTGTTATCCTATCCCATAATACTACAGTCTCCCGTTGGTTTGTAATACCTATGCAGGCTACTTCATCTAGGCCAATACTGCATTTTTTTATGGCTTCTTTTATAACTTGAATTTGAACGTCTAATATCTCTTTTGGGTCATGCTCTACCCATCCTGATTTTGGATATATCTGCCTAAACTCCTTCGTGCTCCCTCCAAGAGCATCACCTTTAGAATCAAATATAAGGGCGCGGCAACTTGTCGTCCCTTGATCAATAGATATTATATACTTTCCCACTTTAATAACCCCCTAGTTTTCTCTATATAATTTATAGAGCCTTTCAGTTTCAGAATCATCAATAGGCCCTTTTCCATATCTAGCCCTATTATATACTGGAATTATATAATTTAAAATATGTTCCTTTTCCTCATTCTGCCAATTCATAATATCCTTTTCTATCTCTTTAGGTGTCATATACGCCCTATAGCTATACCCCCTCTTGAGGTTCTTTAATATAGTCATCTTATATAAATATCGTACTCTCTCCCTATTACTCTTTAAATCTCTCCATCGTGGCTGCCTCTCTAATATACTCTCTATCCAACTTCTTACCCTTTTAGCATATCTATCTCTCATCTCATTTAAATCTATGAGGTTCTCCTTTTCATCTATATAACCATAACTCTCTTCGTATAGTTCCCTTTCTTTTAAAATCTCTTTAAACCATTTGGCTATCTTTGCAATAAGTTTTCTGATGCCCTTGTATAGAAAATATATTAAAAATATAAGCCCTATGGTCACAAGTATCCCTGCAAATATGTTAAATATTAGGTCTAAAATAGGATTTGGCGGAGGCGTATCATCAGCAAATGGGAAGTCTTCCATGCCGCCTTGCATTGGTCCTCCCCCGGATTCTCCCCTGTCCATCAAAGAATGTATGGCATCTATTATAATCAGTATCCAAATAGCGATCTTCTTAAATGCCTTTATAGTGAATTCTTTTATATTGTTAAAGGCTGCTATGAATGTAATTATGAGCAGGTTGAAAAATATAAGTAGCCAGTTATGCCGCTTTATAGATGTGGGTATAAATGGCTTTTTATCTCTTGTAAGAGTAGCATCCCCAAGCTGCCTAAAATTAAGTATTATTAAACTTATAAGAACCTGCAAAAAACCTGCTACTATGACATAGGATAAATATTCTTTTAGCATAATTACTCTACTATAGAAAAAGAATCCTACTAGATAAAACATTAATACTATCCACCATATCTGCTTTGGGAACATGCTTTCCCAGCTTGCCTCCATATATCTTACCCCTCTAAAATATGAGACAATTCCTAGTATGAAAAATCCAGCTGCATATATGGGTGTCAAGCCTTGAGAATATATTATTATAGAAAAAGAGATAAGTACAATTATA
>JAAZLT010000194.1 GCA_012799205.1 Clostridiales bacterium | reverse complement strand
TATATAACTCTTCAATAGTGAAACATTTAACAAAGCACATTTATAGTGTGGGAAAGGATCGATAAATGGAATTATTAAATATTAAAAATCTCACGAAGACCATAAAGAAGAAAAAGATATTAGATAATATATCTTTGACGGTCAACTCCGGAGAAATTGTAGGCTTTTTAGGACCAAATGGTGCCGGAAAGACAACTACAATAAAGCTTGCCATGGGCCTTTTAAGAATTACAAGTGGCACAATAGAGATCTGTGGACATGATATTGAATCAAATTTTGAAGACGCTATAGAAAACGTAGGGGGGATAATAGAAGACCCCGACCTATATAAGAACCTTACGGGAAGGGAAAACCTAGAATATTTCGCTTCCATGTACAAAAATGTAAATAGTAATAATATAGATGATATTGTAGAGCTGGTAAAGATGGGCAGGCGGATAGACGATAAGGTGAGGACATACTCTCTTGGTATGCGCCAGCGAATAGGCATAGCCCAGGCATTACTTCATAATCCACGCCTGCTTGTACTAGATGAACCTACAAATGGCTTAGATCCAATAGGTATAAAAGAACTTAGAGATATGCTCAAATTCCTATCTAGAGAAGCTGGGGTAGGAGTCTTTATATCTAGCCATCTACTATCTGAGATGGAACTTATGTGCGATAGGATATGCATAATAGATGAGGGAGTCATAATAGGCGAGAAGACCATACATGAAGAAGTGGAACTTGCCAATGAGATAGTGCATGAGTACATACTTGAGACTGATGATAATGATAAGGTCATAGAGTATCTAGGAAGCCTTAATGCCAATTGTAGGCTAGAAAATGGCGGAGTAGTGTTAGTGATGAAACGTGGGGAGATCCCCAATATCATAAAAAACTTGGTAAAGCAAGAAATAGATATATATGCGGTAAATGAAAAGCATAGAAGCTTAGAGCAGGATTTCATATCTATGACAACTGGAACCAAGACACAAATTAGATAGTAGAAAAAGTAAAGGGAGTTGAAATAATTTATGGCTTTTTTGAAACAGATTAAGTTTGAAATCAAGAATATATTAAAGTCTAGGTTTATTCTCATAATTGGGATATTTGTTCTTGTAGTAGCAATGGCTATACCCACTTTGGGGTTTATAGTTGAGCGCTATAGGGAACGCAAGTATGAAGATAGGTATTATCCCGGGATGATAAGGCGTGAAATATCATATGTAGGCGGGGGAGGACATCAAAGATTTGACGGTGAATCACCCATAATAGTAGATGGAGTTACAATTGAGCCAGATAACCCATTTTATTGGCGATTTCAGGATTTAGAATATGAAAAAGAGGCGATAGAGAGTGATAAAGAAAGGTTTCCAGATGCCGAAACTCAGAAGCTGGCATTGGAGGCTCTAGATGAAGAAGGGAAATTCTACGCCTCAATGGCAGAGCATATAATATCCTCTAGAGATTATAGAGAGGATTTAGCCTGGATTGCTATGGAGGGTATATATAGTAAATTCATATATGAGCATCCAGATGCCCCAGGAGAAGGGCTTTACCAGGCAGTGGGTCATAAAATAGGCATGGATATGGAAAGTTTTAAAGAGAAATATATAGACATTACTGAGAGTGATAGATCTAAAGCTTTGGCAGAGACCGATGAGAAACTAAATGCTATACTTAATGTAGTGATAAATAATGATTTTCCACAATATATTGCTTTGCAATTGGAACAAGAGAAAAAGAGAATTGAAAACTTAGAAGAGCAGATAGCTACACAAGAGGAACTCATAGTTAAGAATCCCTCACAAGAAGAGGGCATCAATTGGCATATAGAGGATTTAAAAAGAGAGATTGCTATGATAGAGACCAATAGCATTCCTACTTTAGAATATAGATTGGAAAATAATATCATCCCTAGAGAGGATTCTTGGCAAAATACAGCTCTATCTAATATAGAGATGAATCAGATGAATATACTGCACAATAATATAATACCTGAAGAGGAGTTCAACAAGGAAAGGTATATGATAGAGGAGTATAAAAGCTATCAGAAATATGTAGATGCTATGCAGTCTCAGATTGATGGATATAATAATGAAATACTAATTGCACAAAGTTCACTTGATGCAGGGAAACCTGATATGAAATATGTAATAAATGGGGCAAGGTCCAATACGGTAGGCTTTTTAGGCTATTCTATATTTGTTGCTATATATGCTGTGCTTATAGGCAGCTGGATTATTGCCAGTGAGTTCCAACAGGGCACTATAAGGCTACTTTTGATTCGTCCAAAAACTCGGACAAAGATACTAATGGCAAAATTTATAGCTGCTTTATCCATAACACTTGTCATATATATTGCTGGAAGCTTTATAAATATGCTGGCAAACGGAATGTTTTATGGCTTTGCAGATTTTAGGTATCCCAATTATACTATCTCTGGTGAGATAAGTTTTTTCAGATATTATATTCCTAAACTATTGGCATGTAGCGTATCCATTATATTTGGATACACCGTGGCATTTATGTTTTCGGTGATGCTTAAAAATATTGCGGTATCTTTAATAATTCCCATAGTCTGCTTAATAGGCTCTAGTATAGCCATGCAGGTTTTTGCTTTTACTCCTAAACTTGATTGGATAGCCTATACGCCCATACCCTTTGTACAGATTTCATCATTCTTTCAGAAACACTCGTCTGTATATTATGCACTGCAAAGAGGGGCGAATTTAAATTTAACATATGGAATTATATTGCTATTAGCAATGTCAATAGTATTTACTGTAGTGTCCGTGGTTATATTCAAAAATAGAGATATTACAAACTAGGAGGGTGGTCCTATGGATGAGAAAAATAGATTTTTAGATGCCTATAAAAAAAAGGTCACTGAGAATGAGGATACACTTAAATTTGAGCAAAAGAGTGATTTTAAAAAGCCTAAGAAAATAGACGATGGGCCTAAATTTACCCCTTCTAAAAACATGAAAAGAGCTGTAATCATTGCAACTAGCTCTATAGTAGTAATGGCTCTTATTATTAGTCTGGCACTTTTTTTAAACCGTGGTGTTGAGGTCATGAATTTTACAGATTGGACAGAGAATGATGTAAAGCTTTGGGCTAGAGATAGTGGAGTTATCCTACAGATAGAGAAAGAGTATAATGACGAGATAGAAGCAGGTAAGGTGATCTCTCAAGAACTGTCTGAAGGGGAACGCATCAAAAAGGGACAGTTTATGGGACTTGTCATTTCTCAAGGGCATGATATGTCTGTGGCTTTGCCTCTACCGGATCTGCTTAATATGACCAAATCAGAGATAGAAGACTGGGCAGAGGAAAACTTTATGGATAAGGTGAGAATTACAGCAGAGTTTAGTAGTAATATCCCTATAGGAAATGTTATAAGATATGAGATCAATGATGATACAGTTGTAGACAAGGTCAAAAGAAGTACCCCTATATATGTAATAGTATCTAAAGGGCCAGAAGATGATGTACTCGATATAGTAGTCCCTAATTTTAAAGAGATGGGTATAGCTGAAAGCTATGTATTTGCAAGAGAGAATGGAATAGAGCTAATTGTAGAGGAAGAGTACGATGACTATGTGCCAGAGGGGATGACTATATCCCAGAGCATAGAGCCGGAGGAGAAGGTGGCCAAAGATAGCGAAATTATCTTAGTGGTATCCAAGGGAAAGCTAATAACTGTACCTGACTTTAGCGGCTCTTCCCAAGAAAAAGCCACTGCCATGGCAGCTGAAAGTGGAATTTCCCTAATTATAAATGAAAAGTATTCAAGCCAGCCAAAAGATGCCTTCATATCCCAGAGCATAAAAGCAGGTGAAGAATATGAAAAGGGCGATATTGTAGAGCTGACTTATTCCCTAGGAAATAGGGTTGTCCTGCCATCTTTTGTAGGTGGGACTAGGGATAATATTGAAGAATGGGCCAAGGCATTAAATGAGCAGGGGGCAAGTATCTCCATTAAATCCACCAATACATCCAGCAATCAGCCAAGGGGAACTATACTTTTCCAGGATAAGGAGAGTACTTTAGTGGGGATAAGCACATCTATAAATATTACTGTGTCCAGTGGAAGAGTCATATTTGTGCCAGATTTTGTAGCCCC
>JAAZLT010000193.1 GCA_012799205.1 Clostridiales bacterium | reverse complement strand
CTACAAGCCCACTGTGATCTACTGTAGCAGTCACATCTCTAAGGGCGTATATCTTTTTATCTGCAGGCACCAGATTGCCCGTTTGCCCTACGATTGCAGCCCCCACCCTATTTACTAGGTCTAGAAAAACGTCCATATCTAAATTTACATCAAAGTTTGGTATGGATTCAAGCTTATCTAATGTACCCCCTGTGTGGCCAAGCCCTCTGCCAGACATTTTTGCCACCTTTCCACCGCAAGCCGCTACAAGTGGCACTACTATTAAAGTTGTAGTATCGGCAACTCCTCCAGTACTATGCTTATCTACTATCAATCCCTTGACTGAAGATAGATCTAAAACATCTCCCGAGTTTGCCATGGCATCTGTTAAATAGTATAGTTCATCATCTGATAGATCTCTAAAGAATATGGCCATTAAAAGTGCTGATACTTGATAGTCCGGTATCCGCCCACTCACATAGCCATCTATAAATAGGCTAATCTCTTCTTTAGAAAGTTCTTTGCCTCTTCGCTTTTTAAGAATTATATCATACATAGACATAGATTAAACTGCTCCTTATATGATTAGTATATAGATTTACATCTCTTATGAATTGTATTACCAACAATAATTATATCTGTTAAGCTTAGCATAAAGGACTTTCTTAAAATTTCTTTCTACCTCTTCGTGCCTTTAAAAGATGCGAGGTAAATTGCTCCTGTACTTTATCTTTAGGTTCTTTAGCCTGAATCAAAATAGGCCTTTTTATCTCTCTTCTTCTCACCCTAATATCTATTCTTCTTAAGGCTATATCTAGTATAAATAGCATAAGTATAAAGGGTAGAATAAAGATATCCAACTCTTCCCTTTTCCATATCCTACCTCCTTCGTCTCTAAATATATCCTCTGGCCTTTCAACGAGCTTACCACCTGTTATATATGAAATCCTCTCAAGTAGGTCAATCCCTTGCCTGTCTCTTATATCATATTCTGGCGAGTAGGCTACAGCCAGAGCCGTATCAACAGATTCTATAGCACCACTAATTTGGGTATCTACCACATTTATGGCATAGATACCTTGAGACTCCACTTCAAACTCTCCTTTATATTCCCCAGGTTTTACCGGATGTAAATCAATCTCTTGCATACTCCCATCAGGTGATATAATAGTTGCCCTTGCATCCATAAATCTTCCTTCATCTTTGAATTTTGCTATTATCATTCCCTTATCTCCATCTCTTTTAGTATCCACTATAAAGTCTTCCGATTGGGATGAGGGCAATACATACGATAAACTGTTTAGCCAAAGTCTAGCGGCCTCATTAGATCCTATAAAATCTTTGGACCACTTACCTTCAAAATCACTTGTAAAGGCTACTACCTTCCCAAGTCCATATTGCCAACTGGCCAATATAGGATCATCTTCATCACTTACAATTGCTACATCTGCCCTAGGTTTTGCTGTTGTAGTTAAATACCCATCTAAGTTTGGCAGAGAATCTATATTTCTCATAAGTGGCGATGAAGATGCAATAGCTGGCATAAAAGTCCT
>JAAZLT010000192.1 GCA_012799205.1 Clostridiales bacterium | reverse complement strand
CTCTAAACACCCTTCCAAAATGGGATGTATTTGTGTATCCAACTTTAGCTGAAATATCTATGACTTTATAATCTGTGGAGAGTAATAAAGCTTGGGCCTCTTTAATCCTTACATTATTTATATACTCGGTTAATGTAAAGCCAGTAGCCCTTTTAAATACCCTGCTCAAATATGATGGGCTCATATTAAACCTTTTAGCAATGCTTTTCAATGTAAGGCTCTCCATATAGTTCATATTTATATATTGAACTATATCAGATACCTTTTTGTGCATTACGCTGGGTTGGCGAAAGTATTTAACAGCCCCATATCTTTTAACATGTCTACTAATATATACAAGGAGCTGTATAAATAGTGCCTGTACATTCACTTCATATAGATGACCCCTTATTATAAGCTCATCTTGTATACTATTTAGAAGCCTCTCTAACTCCATCTGCTCAGCCATAGTAAATCGTATGATATTTATATCCTTCTCAAAGGGCAATAATAACTTATCCGGATCCTCAGCCCCAGGGTTTATATATCCTTCTCTAAAATTTATAAGAATTCTCTCATGCTCCAATTCTCCGCTGCTTGCCGTCTTATGAAGGTCTCCTCTTTTAATAAGCACTAAATCCTTTTCCATCACCTGAAAGGTCTTATCCTTAATAAAGTAATATCTCTCCCCCGACACCAAATAATATAGCTCATAGCTACTGTGAAAATGATTATGAGCCATATTAACAGGGCTTGACCTTTTCATCCTTGAAAAATAGAATAGATCCTTTTCATTACCGTATTCAACTATCTTTTCTTTCATAGGTATACCCCCACTTCATTTTATATCATATTTTGCACATTTTCAATAGAAAAGGGCAAAAAATGTGCTGAACTTATCCTAATATTGATATATACTTAATTCATAGAATGAAAGATACAATAAAATTTAAGGAGGACTACCATGCCTAATAAAAAGAGATATGCACAGATCGGTATTGGTGGCAGAGCCAGATTCTTCTATGAAGCAATAGCCAGAGAGTATAGCGACACAGCAGAGTTAGTAGCTTTTTGTGATATCAATGAAGTGCGCATGAATTATGCTAATAAGGTGCTTGAAGAAAAGTACAATCATAAACCACTTCCTAAATATCCGGCTGATAAGTTTGAAGATATGATAAAGGAACAAA
Source organism: Clostridiales bacterium (assembly GCA_012799205.1). Classification (GTDB taxonomy): domain Bacteria; phylum Bacillota; class Clostridia; order Caldicoprobacterales; family Xylanivirgaceae; genus JAAZLT01. The sequence goes on along the minus strand of JAAZLT010000192.1, from coordinate 673 downwards.
GGCCTGACGTAGTAATAGTTACAACTGTTGATAGGACACATCACAGATATATAGTAAAAGCAATGGAACTTGGATGTGATGTCATAACTGAAAAGCCCATGACCACTGATGAAGTTAAAGCCCAAGCTATAATAGATGCTATAAATCGTACTGGAAGAGAACTCAGAGTCACATTTAACTATCGTTATGCACCGCATAACACCAAGATAAGAGAGCTTATAATGAATGATGCCATAGGTGATATCTTTTCGGTTCACTTTGAATGGCTATTAGACACTAGACATGGTGCAGATTATTTTAGAAGATGGCATAGAGATAAGAGAAATAGTGGTGGACTTTTAGTGCATAAATCCACTCATCATTTTGATTTGGTAAACTTTTGGTTAGATAGCCAACCAGATACAGTCTTCTCTATGGGGGATCTAATGTTCTATGGTAGAGAAAATGCAGAAAATCGTGGGGTGACTAATTTCTATTATAGAGCTCACGGTAGTAAGCATGCAAAGGATGACCCTTTTGCTATAGATTTAGAAGCCAATGAAAGATTAAAAGCCCTATACTTCGATGCTGAGAAAGAGGATGGATACCTGAGAGATCAAAGTGTATTTGGCGACGGCATAAGTATTGAAGATACAATGGGTGTCATGGTCAAATATAAAAATAACGCAATACT
>JAAZLT010000020.1 GCA_012799205.1 Clostridiales bacterium | reverse complement strand
AGGTATAGAATCAACAACTCCCATGACCACTATAGTACGTGATAAAGACTTTATATTGAGTCCAAGCAGAACAGTTGAATATGTGCTGAAGGCTATGACAGAAACGCCTAATTATGATATTGTATATAAGTTTCTGGCGTCTAAAACCAGTGAGGGAGCAGATATGTCTTCTATAGAGGAGTTTAAGCGGACAATGGATGCTGCGGATATTTCCCTTGAGACAGATGATGATCCTATTGATGAGGAAGAAATTAAATCGGATGGAAATACGGCATATGTAAAGGCCCATTTTATAGTTAAGCATGGTGATGGTAAAAAAGAGGAGATAGAGGATGAAGTTTTCACAGTGACTAGAGAAAATGGTATTTGGAAGCTAATATTGCCAAGTCTTTTTGATAGATTGGGAAGGTAATAAAGGGGTTATAATGGAGAAATTAAGGGAGGAAAAATTGTGAAAAGGCTATTTATCGTGTTGACAACAGTTATTGTAATAGCTATTTTGGCAATACTTTACAGAATATATCCAATAGATGATATATATGGCCAAGAAATACCACCGGATATAGAGGATAACAGATTAGATGTAAAGGCAAAAAGGCCTGATAAATCGAAATCTAATAAAGAAAGTGATTCTGATGAAGATAATCAAAGCTTATCAGATGAGGATACTATGGTATCTTCAGATGTTAATTTATACTTTCTAGACGAAGATGAGAGTGAATTTATAATAGAGCAGCGTAGATTAGTCTATGCATCCGATGAATTGGAGGCGCTACATGTAATAAATAATCTTATACATGGACCTAAATCCACAGCTCTAAAGGGTGTTATAAATAAGGCAACGCGAGTAATTGGGTTAGAAAAGAATGAGGATCTCATAGTACTTGATCTATCCTCGGAGTTTTTGGAATCAGAAGATTTATTGCTTGCAAGAGTTTCTATAGTTAATAGCTTAACGGATTTAGAGAATATAAAATACGTTAGAATCTATGTTGATGGTACAGAATTGACCTCGGATGGAACTAAAGATGGGGTAACTCTAGGCCTTCTATCTAAATATCCAAATAATTTAGAGGAGATAATAAGTATAGATTCTAAACATATGCAAAAGCCAGATCTAAGAGAGATTGCCTATGAATTATATTTTGTGGATTGCCAAGGAATGTATTTATTGCCAGAAGTTAGAGATATAACTGTAATATCTAACCAATATGCACGTACAATAGTCGAAGAGTTAATAAAAGGACCCTCTTCCCCAAATAGGGGACTTTATCCAATATTCCCAAAGGGTGTACAGCTATTGGATATAAAATTAGTGTCGGGAGATTCAGATGAAAATGATGATGGATTAGAGCTATATTTTTCAAAGGAATTTAAACAAATGGGAGAAGGTTCATCAAATGAACTCACTACCCTAGGCTCTTTGGTATATAGTTTAACAAGACTTCCCAATGTGGGTTGGATAAAGATATACTACGCAAATGATAAAGGTGAATATATAGATTCGCCAATAGGGAATATGTCGCTATCTGAAAGATTAATTAAAGAGGATTTTAATGACTTATTAGGGCGGAGAATTAAGATATACTTTAGCGATAAAAATATAAAAAGGCTTAAACCACAATATAGAGCCATAAATAAGAAAGAGCTTGGAGTGGCAAGAAAGATACTGGATGAGTTGGCATTCGGACCCGTAGGTGATGTAGATTTTATAGAAGTAATTCCTGAAAAAGTACCTGTAGATAGAATAAAAGTTACAATGAATGGTACTATGGCGGTGGTAGATTTGCCATTAGAGTTTTATGAGATACAGTCAAAAAGCGATAAGGGAATAATCTCACTCTACGCAATTGCAAACTCACTTACGGACCCAATAAATACCGAAAACATAGAAAAAGTACTATTTCTTATGGATGGGAAACAGGTAGATAGATACGATGACATGGTAATAGCAGACCCATTTGTAAGAAATCCAGCGCTTATAGAGGATTAAAGAAGAGCTAGAATGGACTTTAGAATGCCCTCTACACCATTAAAGTCCATGGCATTAGAATAGATATCTTCTAATTCATCATGACATCGTTTGGCTCTGACTATATCCGCTATGGCTAAATTAAGTAGATAATAAAATCTATCTATTAAGTCTTGGT
>JAAZLT010000191.1 GCA_012799205.1 Clostridiales bacterium | reverse complement strand
GTATTAGATCGTACTGGGAAGCTTGGAAAAGTGCTTCGTGCAAATGATATTACTGTAGATATTAAAAACCATATAGTGACAAAAGCTAATGAAGAAATTACATTGACTCCTTTAGAATTTGAGGTTCTATCTATGCTTATAAAGTACAAAAATAGGACTATACCCCGCGAAAGGCTTCTTGATGAGATCTGGGGTATAGATTTTTTTGGCGGTACCCGTACCGTAGATGTGCATATAGCCAATATCAGAAGAAAATTAGATATGGGAGACATTATAAAGACTATACCTAAGTATGGATATCGACTGGAGGAATGACAGATGAAGTTATGGAAAAAGGTATCCATTATAAGTATTATAATTTTGGTACTTGTAATAACTGTATGTAGTGGCCTACTACTTAAATATGCAAAAGATAATATTCTAAGATTGACAGTGGATAATGCAAAGGTAGAGCAGAGAAATCTTAGTACATCTTTTACAGAGATGATTGGATATTATATTCAAGATGAGATCGATCCAGCGGTACAAACATCTGTATCCAAATATTGTTTTTCACGGTTTGCAAGCGACAGATCGATACTTGTATATAATGGGGAGACATTATATTCTTCGGTAGCTATAGAGCCACAGACAGTTTTGCCTATAGTATCAGGCTATGGGCAGCAAGTTTTTTTAGATGCAGTAGCTGACTGGAATGTTTTAATAATTGGAAGTGAGGTGCCAATATTTTCAGGAGAATATAGTATCTATGTAGTAAAAGATGTGACAGGAATTTATAACAATATAGACTCTATGTTTTGGAGGTTTGCTCTGATATGTGCCATAGGTATAATCATAGGGACAATACTTATTATGCTACTTGTCAACAAAACCCTAAAACCTCTGAGAAATCTAAAAAATACAACCCGGCATATCTCTATGGGAGAATATAAAGAAAGGGTAGATATAGTATCTAAGGATGAGGTAGGTGAGCTGGCTTTTGACTTTAATATAATGGCAGATGCCATAGAGGAGCATATACATAGGCTAAAGGATACTACAGAGCGCCAACAGCTCTTTATAGATGGGCTTACCCACGAGTTTAAGACCCCCATGACTTCTATGCTCATACATACTGACACACTTTTAAATGCAAACCTAGATGAAAAAGATAAAGAAACTTCTCTACTACATATATACCAGCAGTGTCGATGGCTTGAGGAGCTCACACAAAAACTACTAAATCTCATTACATTGAAAGAAAAGATCCACACGAGCCCTGAGTCTATTGAGGATTTGTTTTTAGATATTTGTCGGAGCATAGAGAAACCATTTCTAGAAAGAGGGATAAAGCTCGAGAGTAGTTGTCATATAGAAAAACTTAACATGGACTATGACCTAATGAAATCCCTTATTATAAACCTAGTTGACAATGCCTCTAAGGCTTCAAATAGAGGACAAACTGTCTTCCTTAAAGCATATGAAAATACTATCGAAGTAACCGATCAGGGGATAGGTATACCTGAAGACGAGATAGATCGGATAATGGATCCATTTTATATGATAGATAGATCCAGGAGCAAAGAAAAGGGT
>JAAZLT010000190.1 GCA_012799205.1 Clostridiales bacterium | reverse complement strand
TAGATAATAACCCCATGCCGGCGACTAGGGTCTCTGCATTACTGGCCATGAGTAATACCGATGTTAGAATAGGTCCTATGCAAGGTGTCCAACCTATGCTAAAACCCATTCCTATTAGGGTAGATGTTATAAAGGACGGGGCTGCGCTCACTTTCATCTGTCTACGTCTTTCCCGCTGCATAAATGCTATATTTAAAAAGCCTGCATGAAATAGGCCAAATACTATTATAAGTATTCCACTAACCCTCTTTATGGTATATTGATATCTCCCTAAAAATCTGCCAATGGAAGTTGCAGCAGCCCCTAGAGCTACAAATACTATAGAAAACCCTAATACAAATGCAATAGCGTTTACTATAAGTCTCTTATGTGATTTTCTACTTGCTATATCCTCAATTGACTGTCCTGTAAGGTATGTCAGATATACGGGTATCATGGGCAGTACACAGGGAGATAGAAAGGATGCAAGTCCTTCTAAGAATACAGTTATAAAATATATATTGCTTGGCAATTTTTAACCTCCCTCCAAGAGTTTACTGAAAATACGTCAATTACATAAATTTATACCCTATAGATCATTTTATAAACAGTAGTTTAGCATTTATAAGTAATAGCATATTTATAAATGAGCTGTTTTATCTATACAATATGTCCATATTCTGTTATATAATAACACTATAGCTTCTATGGTGAAAGGGTGAGGTAATGAATATATTGAGTCTAGAAAATATAGTTAAGCGAGTTAAGGAAATTCCTGCACTGCCTGATGTGGTATTAAAGGTAATGCAGCTTACAGAGGATCCAGATTCTACTCCCCATGATATTGAATCCGTAGTCTTAAAAGATCAAGGTATTACTACAAGAGTACTGCGTCTGGCAAATTCCGCCTATTATGGCTATCCTCGCCGCATAAGCACCATCAGTGAGGCGACTATCCTACTGGGCTTTCAAACTATAAGAAGTATTACACTTAGCGCTGCAGTAAATAAGGTATTAATGCGTGAAATACCAGGGTATGGCATGAAAAAGGGGTCACTATGGCGCCACTCTCAGGCCGTAGCCATAATCGCCAGACATATTTCAAGGCAAAATAGAATGAAAGATACTGAAGAGGTCTATGTAGCAGGGCTATTACATGATATTGGCAAGGTCATAATGGGACATTATATTGAAAAGGCCTATTCAGAGGTTTTAGACATGGTAATAGATTCAAATATGACATTTTTAGATGCCGAAGAAAAGGTGCTAGGCTTTAATCACGCCCAAGTAGGCGCTAAAGTGGCTGAAAAATGGAATTTACCAGAGAGCCTAGTTGAGGCTATTGCATATCATCATATTCCCCAAGAAGCAAACATTGCTCCTAAAATGACATGTATTGTACATATATCAGATGCAATCGCCATGATGATGGGTATTGGCCTTGGAGTAGATGGTATGGCTTATTCTATTTCAGATTATGCCATGAAGACTCTTAGATTTGATTCTAACTCTCAGATAGATAAAATAATGTCAAGCGTTTCCGACATGTTGACAGACGAGGCTATCTTTTCATAATACAAAAAAGCCCCTATGAGGTATATCAAAGACCTCTTGGGGCTATTTTTACTTATCTAGCCATAAACATCTCTATATCTTCATCTACAGTTCCTATTCCACCAATTCCAAAGCTCTCTATTAACACATTTGCCACATTCTCTGATAGAAAACCTGGGAGCGTAGGCCCAAGGTGAATATTCTTTACACCTAGATATAAAAGTGCCAGCAGTACAATTACAGCCTTTTGCTCATACCAAGCTATATTATATGCTATAGGTAGTTCATTCACATCCTCTAGCTCAAAAATCTCTTTGAGCTTTAGAGCGATTAGCGCTAGTGAATAGGAGTCATTGCATTGCCCTGCATCCAATATCCTTGGGATGCCGCCAATATCCCCTAGCTCCAGTTTATTATAGCGATATTTTGCACATCCTGCAGTCAATATCACGGTATCCTCTGGTAGCTTTTCTGCAAACTCTGTATAATAATCTCTAGATTTCATTCTACCATCACAGCCTGCCATTACAAAAAACTTCTTTATAGCTCCATTTTTAACGGCCTCTACCACTTTATCTGCAAGGGCAAATACCTGTCCATGAGCAAATCCTCCCACTATCTTACCTTCTTCGATTTGAGTTGGCGGATTGAGCTCTTTAGCTCTCTCAATGACCTTTGAAAAATCTTTATTGCCATTTTCATCAGCCTCTATATGCTCACAGCCTGGGTAACCTGCTGCACCAGTAGTATATATCCTATCTATATGTTCTTTCTTTGGTGGCACTATACAATTAGTTGTAAAGAGAATTGCCCCATTAAAGGATTCAAACTCTTCTTTTTGCCTCCACCATGCATTTCCATAATTTCCTACAAAATGCTCATATTTCTAAAACTCTGGATAGTAATGTCCAGGTAGCATCTCTCCGTGAGTATATACATCTACGCCAGTGCCTTCGGTCTGATCTAAGAGCTGCTTTAGATCTTTTAGATCATGGCCTGATATTAGTATGGCCGGGTTATCCCTAACACCTATATTGACCTCTGTAATCTCGGGGTTTCCATATGCACCCGTATTAGCTGCATCTAACATGGCCATAGCGTCTACGCCATATTTTCCTGTCTCAAGCGTTAAAGCCACTAGATCATCTGCTGTAAGTGAATCATCCAATGTAGCTTCTAAGGCTCTATATATAAATGCATATATATCTTCGCTTTCACTTCCTAGGTTATAGGCATGCTCTGCATATGCCGCCATACCCTTTAGCCCATAGGTTATAAGTTCTCTTAAGGATCTTATATCTTCATCTTCTGTAGCTAAAATACCCACTTCACTACTTTTTGCCTTTTCTAAAAGGGCCTCATCTGAATCTGGTGTCCATATGGCTACATCATGGAGTCCATCAAGGGATACGCCTTTTTCTACTAGCTCCGACTTCATATTATCTCTAAGGTCTAGCCCCTCTTTTATTTTCTCTATTATAATACCATCATCAAAGTTTGCATTTGTAATAGTCATAAAAAGTGCGTTTATAGTAAAAAAGTTGGCCTCAGGGAATTTTAGACCAGCTTCTAATCCCTTATTCGAAACTACTGCTATACCCTTTACTACATATATGAGAAGGTCTTGAAGGTTTGATACATGGTCAGTCTTTCCACAGACGCCTCTCACCGTACAGCCAGTGCCCTTAGCTGTTTCCTGGCATTGATAACAAAACATCTTCATCTAGTTTCCTCCTAGTATAATATTTTAAAACATATTATATTATACACTATTTCGACAATATTTTCAGTATGAATTTATCACCATCCCAAATTTGTTTTTATACTAAAGACATATTTATCTAATTATGATATGCTACATCTTATAAAGTAAAGTGCGCTGGAGGATTTATATGAAAAGATTTATAGCCATATCTTTGATTGTTATAGGTTTAATACTTATATGTATACCCTTTTTAGTGGGAAAGATTATCGATTATAAGACAAAAAAAGGGCTTGCTATATTAGATGATTTAGATATTAAAACCATAAAATAAAATGAAAGTTTAGAGGCAGAGTTTGACTTTGACAGTATAAGAAATATCGATCCTAACGCCATATTATCAGGTACCAGTGAAGATTTTGGGGATTCCATAATAGGACAAATTATAATAGAGGATGTCGGCATGAATCTTCCCATATTAAAGGGAATAACTGATGCCAACTTGCTCGTTGGTGCAACTACCATGAGGCCAGATCAGATAATGGGAGAGGGCAATTATCCCCTAGCGGGGCATTATAATAAAAGTCAGGGTAAACTCTTTCACCATCTTATGGATGTTGATGTGGGTGCCATCATAAAGATAACAAATAAAGAGACCGTATATGAATATAGGGTCTATGATACAATTATAGTCCCTGAAACTGATGTACATCTAATAGAAGACCAAGAGGCCATAGACAGGGGCAAACCAATTACTTCGCTTATGGTATGCTATTATACATCCAAAAATGGCAAAATATACTTCGTGTTAGGGGAGCTCATAGATGAGTATCCTTATAATTGACGAATCTTATATGCTTTGATTGAGGTTTTGTTTCAATATAAAATGGCTGCGATTAGTATGCAGCCATTTCACATTTATTCAATTTATGCTTTATAAGATCATTGCATTAGATCATAGATTTCATCTATATTATCAATATCGAATATATTCTCTGCTAGAAAATCTAATTCTTTAGCCGATGCGTTTTGTATCTTTACTTGTAATTCTTCTGGAAGTGTACCAAACCTCTTTGTATATTGCCTTATTAATATATCAGTTTTACCCTTGGCTATGCCCTGCTTTATGCCTCGTTCCATGCCCCGTTCCATGCCCTGCTGCATGCCTCGTTCCATGCCCCGTTCCATGCCCTGCTGCATGCCCCGTTCCATACCCCGTTCCATGCCCTTTTGCTCTGCAAACTTTATCCTAGATATTTCATCTAGTCTAGCTTTTTCCTTTGCATAGTATTTTTGCCTCATTAATTCATTCGCACTTATTTTCTCCAACATCTCCTTTGCCATCTTTATCTTTTCACTCCTTTCTGTAAGGGTATCTATAAGGGTATACGAACCTTCCTCGCCTGTGTTTTTTATGAAAGAAAGCCACAATTCTATTCCTTCTAACTCTCTACAGTCCTTTTCTTTCTCCATCTGTTTTTCAAACTTTTTAAGTTCTATATAGTGGATTTCCAGATCGTCAGTTAATTTAAATCCTTCATCTTTTTCAATTATTCTGTATATTGTATGATAGTTTTCTGTTTCGTCTATTAGGTTAAAATCTAATAAGTTTATAACTATTGATTTTCTTAAGTTTATATAGGATTCACCTTCGTTTATGGTCTCTGCATACATTTTTGCCCAATAATATAGGCTCCGTTTTCTGAAATCGTCTACATTATTGAGTTGCACCTCTACGTTTATTCTCTCCCCAGTTTCCGTCTTCACCTTCAAATCCATAATAGATCCCTTGTCATCTGAATACTCTTTTAGGGTGAACGGGTTTAAATATACTACTTCCTCTATTCTATCCTTGCCCTTTAACTTTAAAAGTTCATTTAAAAGGTCTATTAAAATTATTTTGCTATTTGCCTCGTCCCTGCCAAATAAAGCTTTGAACACTAAATCGTTTAGTGGCTTAAGTAATACAGTGCTCATAATTATCAGACCCCCTATGATACTATTATATCCCACTTTTCTGAAAATTTCATATTTATATTTTACTGCACATGCATTTTTAGGTTCAGGGGAGCTGGTATCAGCTACAGTTCTCATTAATATAAAAATCATACAAAGGCACATAATAGCCAGCATTACCATCATTTTAATAGAGACTATACTCTATCTAAAATATTATCTAATGCTTCTATACTATCTATCTTATCAGCCACAAGGTGTCTTTTGCCAATAAAGCGATTAAAACATGTAATAGCAGCCTCATATGATGTTTCTCTTCCATTAGATGCACAATATTGATAAGATATAGCATGATAGAAAATCGTTTAGTACAAATACTCCTAAACAGTGATTCATGGCGTAACCTTTAAAGCTCCATCAGATAAAATAGTTTTAAAATACGTGGCTCCTTGCCCAGGCTTCTAATTATAGTGTTTAATATCTCCCCCGTGACTCTAGCAACGAATTAGATTATTGTATATCTTCATTAAATGCGAAACACACTCCTTTTCAGAAGATATATTCCAAGCACGGCCATATGCCTCCCACACTGCCTTATCTAGCTCTCTATGCGCCCTTATCAGATCTTTTGGCATAAAGAGTACGCCATATAGGTCTGCATAGCTCCAGTCGCTATACTTCTTTCTAACATTTAAAACCGCCTTTGCATACTCTGCTACATTGTCCTTTGAAGCTTTATCTACTTGTGGCCAAGGGAAGTTATTATAAACTATATTTTTTGAGTACCTATAGTCACTTTTTAATCTACCACCTACCATCCTTATCCAAGCATTATGCACATTTGATGTCAGTATCCCAAAATGATATGTTGTTGCATTGGGCATAATTCTTACTGCGTTAGATGCTAGGCTCTCCTTATTCATAAAGCCTATAGGTATATATTTTCTATTCTCTGAGCTAGTTTCTGGTATTAGCAGATAGTCACCGTTGGAGATATTAGTTATATGAAATTTAGTAGGTATATCTGCTATCTTTCTTGTGCCTTCACTTTTGCTTTTTAATCTTAACTTTCTTACATTCTCTATTCTTTCTATTACAAGAGGCATCTTTCTTAAGTCTCTAGGATTTGCATCACCTAAATATAAGCAATATCTAGGCTCATTATTTATGAACTCTCTAGCCCCATACCATTGTCTAAAATACTTCCACAGTATTGCTACCTGCTCACCCTGGCATATACTGTTGGTGGAGACAAACGCTGCTTTTAAATCTTTATTCTCTTCTATCATATCTGCGGCCTTAGCATACCATGCTGATACATAATCTAGATTTCCAATGTTTTTTATGCCTTCCAGCACTAAATGTATATCTTTCTTTTGCCTACTAGCCATAATTCTAGCACCGACAAATGGAGGATTCCCTATTATATAATCTAAATTTACTGCATCAATCAAATCGTTCCAATCCACACGCAGAGCATTGGCATTTAGTATATTTGCATTTTCTTTTACAGGGAAATCAATTAAATTGAACCCAAAGTGATTGCTTACACGTTGATCCATCAGATGCTTTATAAGTAGCATAGACACCTTAGCAACTTCAGTAGGAAATTCTTCATACTCTATCCCATAAAATTGATCTATACTTACCTTTACAAATATGTCTACCATTCTGAGTTGGCTACTATCATGAATCATCTTTAAAACTTCAAATTCCAACTCTCTTAGCTTTTGATAAGTCATTACTAAAAAGTTTCCCGAACCACAGGCAGAGTCTAAAAACGTAAGAGAGGCTAATTTCTCATGAAAACTCTCTAACTCTCTTACGGTGTTCTTTGATCTCTCAAATTCATCATAGAGATCGTCTAAAAACAGGGCTTCTAATACCTTTAATATATTCTCCTCAGATGTATAGTGAGCACCTAAGCTCCTTCTCTCTTCCTGATCCATTACCCCTTGAAATATGGCACCGAATATGGCCGGATTTATCTCTGACCAGATGAACATAGAACATTGCCTGCGTATAGGCCTTAGTTAGAGATTGTCCCTTAGATTTCATCTCTATAAATATCTTTCCAGGTATAAAATAGTCTATATACCCTATAGACCCATCTTTAAGGCTAATTGGATGCTCATGAAACCCATCCTTCCAATGCACCCCAAATATATTCATAAAGTCCATCTCAAATTTTTGCGCCTCTTGTCTTTCATTACCCTCGCTATGTTTCCAATAGTTTTGAAATTTTACTGCCCTATCTTCTATTGCATTCCAGCTAAGCATATAATAATCCCCTGTCTCACCTTTAAAAAGCTAATTTTTATTCTATTTAGAAATGTTAATATACGTAATAAGGAAACTTTCATGTATGTTATACTACTCATTTATAGTATAACACATATTTTATATATAATAAAACTAAAGGGATTTAAATTATCATATGATATGAGCGTCAAAAGCTGTGATAAAAGATTATGTTTTTAATGCACATTGAAAATTTAACACTGGTTTTAATAACTTTAAC
>JAAZLT010000189.1 GCA_012799205.1 Clostridiales bacterium | reverse complement strand
TCTTAGACTTGGCATTTCTGGTATTTCCATTAGACAATTATTTCACTCCATAAGTATAAAATCTGGTGGTAGTAGGTAGGATAAACTTTGCGGCTTATAGTCCAGTAGGGTTTCCCAATTGAATACTTCTTGTCGCCAAAAAAGCGGTTTCCCTTTAAATTCAATTTTATCCTGTCGCCAAAGATAAAACTGGATCGCCTTAACAGCCACACCGTAATCTCCAACCAACCCTTATCAAATAAGACAGTCTAGGAGCTTTCCTCAGCAGTCAATACCATTTTCTAGCTTCTTTTGCAATATTGATTTCAATTAGCAATGACAATCGCCTAATGGATCCCTTAGGCAATTGCCTGATCTAAAATCCGCCAATACCACTCAAAGCAGGCTACACTGCTCACAGCTTGGGAGCCGCAAAGCAGGTTTAATCTCAAGCAGTAACATATGCATGCTACCAAATTGAGTCTCCACGAAAGCTGGGTCAAAACCTACATGCCCTTGTAGCTTGCCCTTCTTTCTTAACTTCCAGCACCAGCCCTCCACTGGGCGTAGAAAGCCAGCACCAGAAACTTCATCGATATGCCCTCAACGGATTTTTAGCCCCGTCTTCGAAATTGGCCGTACTGACTAGAATACTGCACCACCAGATTAGTAATTGTAGCATAAAATATTCTATATTGCAAAATATAAAATTCTAAAAACACATCCTCGAAATTAGTATTCCTAATCCTGCTCCAGCAAAAACCTCTACAGGGGTATGACCTAAGAGTTCTTTTAATTTTTCTTCTGAAATCCCTCTTTTAGCCTGTAACATATCCACAATCTCGTTTAATACCGCTGCCTGCTTTCCTGCTGCCCTTCGTACACCAGCAGCATCATACATCACAACCAGTGCAAAAGCCGCAGATAGAGCAAATATCACAGAATCATAGCCATTTACTTGACCTATAGAGGAGGCCATAGAGACCACAAAAGCCGAGTGGGAGCTTGGCATACCCCCGGATCCTACGAATCTTCTTATATCAAATTGTCTTTTTGATAGCAATGTTATTAATACTTTCAAAGTCTGGGCAATGAACCAAGCCAAGGCGCTTGTCCATAAAACAGAATTTTGCAAAATCTCTTCATACAACATTTTCATATATTCTCTCCTCAATACTGACGGTCAATTATACTTAGGGCTAATTGGTTTAAAAAATATGCATCTTCGCCAAACTCTTTTAAGCTGTCTAAAGCCTCTGTAATCAGTTCATTTACATATATTTTAGAGTAATCTAATCCATGTAATAGCGGGAAGGTGTTCTTTTTATTTCTCTCGTCACTGCCAACCTCTTTCCCCAACTTATCAAAGCTGCCCTCAATATCTAATATATCATCCGTTATTTGAAATGCTAACCCTATATTATATCCGTATGTTTTTATCGCCTTTAATAAATGAGAATCTATCCCTTCAAGTGCTACCCCGGCCAATACACAGGCATTTATAATTGCCCCAGTTTTATATCTATGTATAAATTCTAGTCCATCAGCATCTATAGTTTCGTTTTCATATTTCAGGTCTGCAACCTGTCCACTTATCATACCTTCTATGCCTGCAGCCTTTGCCAGTATATGCATAGCTTTTATATGTCCCTCTATATTCTGCAAATTTTCATATGCATTTTCAATCATAATTTCATATGCCATATTCAATAGGGCATCTCCTGCCAATATAGCCATATCTTCACCATAGACTACATGGGTAGTTGGCTTTCCACGTCTATAGTCATCATTATCCATGGCAGGAAGATCGTCATGAACTAATGAATAATTATGAATCATCTCAATAGCACACGCTAGGGGGAGTGATTCCTCTATATTGCCTCCAACCATTTTATGAGCTGCAAGTAAAAGCACAGGCCTTATGCGTTTACCGCCTGAAAAGAGGCTATAATCCATAATCTCCAATATGGATTGTGAATGGGATAAATGCCCAAACCTTCTTATATCTAAATATTTATATAGCCTATCAACTATGATTGTTTGGAGTTTATTATATTCTATTTCAAATTTCATCATCATTCTCCTGCTTACCTGCGGCAAAGGGCATTTCATTTAAGTTTCCATCTGCATCTTTAAGTAAAATTTCAACTGTGCCCTCTGCCTCTTCTAGCTTTATATTGCAATGCTTCATTAGTACTATGCCCTTTTGGAACAATTCTAACGCTCTGTCTAAAGGTAAGGTATTAGATTCAAGTTCCTCGACAATAAGTTCTAACTCCTCTATAGCATGTTCAAATGTTACATCTTTTAGATCTTTATCAATCATAGCTTTCCCCTCTATCCCTATTCTTTTTTTCTAAACTAATCACCCTACAGTTTATAATACCATCTTTCAATCTAAGGTCTATCAGATCCTGTTCAATGACTTGAGCGACGGACTTTATAATCTCTTGATTCTCATTAGTTGCTATACTATAACCTCTTGATAGAATTTTAAGAGGGCTTAATGCCTCTAAAAGTGTTGATACGCTCTTGAGGGCTTCCCTCTTGTCCCTAACATGTTCCTGTGTTAGCCTAGCTATGCTAGCATTAAGCTTATCTAACTCTATACCGTATGATTGTATAATCCTATCTGGGTATCTAAATACATAATGCCCTCTAATAGTTCGCAGTTTCTGGGCTTTCCTCTCAAATATATTTCTTAGATACCCCAGTAATCTTTTATCTAATTCATCCAAAAACTCTTTATAGACCATCATATTCGGAGAAATCAGCTCAGCAGCAGCTGAAGGTGTAGGAGCCCTCAGATCTGCAACAAAATCTGCAATCGTATTATCCGTCTCATGTCCTACAGCAGAGACTACCGGAATTTTGGATCGCCATATAGCTCTAGCCACCTTCTCTTCATTAAATGCCCACAGCTCCTCAATAGAGCCTCCGCCCCTGCCCACGATTATTACCTCTATATCATCTCTAGTATTGACATAATCTAGCGCCGCGCTTATCTGATTAGAGGCATTTTCACCCTGAACTAATACCGGCACCACAAGTATAGATAGCATATTATTTCTTCTATGAGCCACATTAATTATATCCTTAACAGCCGCCCCGGTATGGGAGGTTATCACAGCAACTTTCTTAGGAAATGGCGGGATTGCCTTTTTATGTTTTTCATGAAAGAGCCCCTCGTCCTCTAGTTTATTTTTAAGGGCATCAAAGGCTGCATACAGGCCTCCCACGCCATCGGGTTCCATATGCTGGACATAGAGTTGATATTGGCCATCCCTAGTATAGAGGGACACCTGGCCCTTGGCAATTACCTGTATTCCATCAGCAGGCAAAAAGTCTATAGAACTATTGTCATTACGAAACATTACACATCTTATGCGCGCTTTTTCATCTTTAAGTGTAAAATACATATGCCCGGATGAAGGTTTGGCAAGGTTAGATATCTCACCTCTGACCCATATTCTATTTAAAATTGGATCTCGGCTTATTATACTCCTGACATAGTCATTTACCTGGCTTACATCAAATACAGACCTATTCATGGGACTCGGCGCATTTTAAAGTGTTTTCTAGTAGCATGGTTATAGTCATTGGCCCAACTCCACCAGGTACAGGAGTTATCCAGCTTGCTTTTTGTACAGCCTCATCAAACATTACATCCCCATAGAGCTTGTTGTTCACTCTTGATGTCCCTACATCGATTACTATGGCCCCCTCCTTTATATATGACCCATCTATAAACTCGGGGCTGCCAATGGCGGCAACCAATATATCCGCATCCTTCGCTATGCCCTTTAAATCCTTGGTCCTAGAATGACATATAGTCACAGTTGCGTTTTTATGTAATAACATAAGGGCCGTAGGTTTGCCAACTATATTGCTTCTACCTATAATTACGGCATTTTTGCCTTCAATTTCCACCCCTGCCCTCTCTATGAGCGTTATTACACCTTTGGCCGTGCAAGGCTCTAATGTATCATCACCTATACTAAGTTTACCTACATTTACGGGATGAAATCCATCTACATCTTTTCTGGGATCTATGGCATCTATCACCAATTGCGCATCTATATGTTCTGGAATGGGTAGTTGGACTAAAATTCCATGCACATTTTCATCTTCGTTAAGTTCATTTATAGCATTGAGGAGCTTTTCCTGAGATATACTGCTGTCATAGCGTATTATATTAGATTTCATACCCACCTCTTTACAGGCTCTTGCCTTATTGCGCACATATATTTGCGAGGCCGGATCATCGCCTACTAATATTACCGTTAGCCCCGGTACTATGCCCTTGTTCTTAATTAGATCTGATACCTTCTCTTTAATTTCTTCTCTAATCTCACCGGATATTTTTTTACCATCTATTATATTAGCTTTCATAACATTTCTTCCCTTCATGTTGTTTTAGACCCAATAAAGCTGCCCCAACTGCATTGTCTTTTGCAAGGTTTGGTTCAGCAAAGTGAAGCTGAATATTAGGCTTATCTTCGAATAATGCATATAACTTCTCTCTTAAGATATTGCTTGATGTTACACCGCCTACTAATAAAACATCTTTAAGGTCTGTTTGCATAACTGCATTTACGATCCATCTATGTAATGTATTAGCTAAGCAATTGTATACGGCAATGGCAACATCTTGCACCCTATCTGTTTTTTCCAAAATTCTCTTTGTATGGGTTTCTGCCCCGGAAAAACCTATGGTCATACCCTTTACAAATACAGGTAGATCTATTGCATAGTCCTTCCCAGATCTTGCTAGCTGTTCTAATTGAGGCCCTGCTGGGAATTCAAACCCCATTAAGACACCAATGCGATCTACAAATTGACCGGCATGTAAATCTTGAGTATTGCCTATCAAGTCTATATTATAGCCGGTTTTAGTTGTCTCTACATGTAATAATTCAGTAGTGCCTCCGGAGAAATGAACTGCCAAAAACCTATCCTCTAGAGCTCTATCTAGGGAGTATAGACCAGTAGATATATGACCTTCTTGGTGGGTTGTCGGATAAAAAGGCGTAGATAAAAAATCAGATATCGCTCTGCCTAACATTTCGCCTACTAAAAAGACTGGCATATAGGAAGCCTCTACAGGCCGTGGCTTTGAGGAGCTTGCTACTGCAATTATATCTTTAGGATTTATAAGAGCCCCTATTTTACGGGTTATATGGGGAATATTTTTTATATGCTTAAATATAGCATTGGACTGTCTCAGTCCCCGTTGGCCCTTTTCGACATTAAGTATTACCTGGCCATTATATATTATCTCTCTCTTCGTGGATATAATTGCCATAGATGTGGTGTAGCAGCTCGTATCTATTCCCAATACATATTTTAATTTCATACCCCATCATCCTCAAGGCCCAAGGAGCGAACAACTCCACCTAAAATTCCGTTCACGAAAGAGCTTGATTTTTCACTTCCATATAATTTTGCTAGCTCCACCGCCTCATTGATAGAGACTTTATACGGAATATCATCCGCCCAGATAATCTCATATATCGCCAATCTCAAAATTGCTAGATCAATCTTAGATATTCTATCAAATCGCCAATCTCTAACATTCTCTTTTATATGTTTATCAATTTCTGCAACTTTTTTCTCTACACCATATATGATCTCTTCCACATAGCATGTCCCATTCTTGCTGAGCCTAAATTTATCTATCATATCTTCCAACGCTTCCATACTATATTCGAAGGCCAGTTCTTTTTGGTATATCAATCGCATTGCAATTTCTCTTGCAATTTTTCTAGACATGAATTCCTCCTCGGCCATAATACAATGTACTTATGCATTTAATAGCCATCAAAATCTCTGTGTTTTTTGTTAAATATAGAACCTATACCACCTTTTTTATCTATCCCACTACCTAGCCAACAACCTGCTGATATAAATAGTACTAATAATATCGAGCGCCAAAATCCCAGCGTCAATACCAGAACGCCAAATAGCAGTCCTACGCCCATTCCAACCAATTTACCAGTATTATCTTTTACATATGATTTGAATCTATCTCCATCAAGCACTTAGATACCTCCCTATTCAACCCTCGAGCTTTGTGAGTGTGCCAAGTTCTGAATGAATATCTGTACCTCTTTTACATGTATTCCAGATATCTGCTCTATATATAATTTCACTTCATCTTGTATCCTCTGAGTTACTTCCGGTATTATAACATCTGGCATCACCATAAGTCTCAACCCTATTAATACCCCATCATCATCAAAGTGTATTCTACTATCGACATCTTTTATCTCATCAAATTTAGTTACAGCTCTTTGTGTTAGGTTGGTTAAAGTCCCAAGTGAAACCTTTATTTCCCCTAAGTCTGTATGCTTCACTAATGCCCCCATAGCCCTTCTAGGAGTCTTTCTGGAAAACAAAAGCCTTATGGCAATGATAAAGAAAAAAAATGCTGTAGCCCCTGTTATTATATTTAATGTCCAAGTATCATTGTAGTACATATTTAAACCCGATTCAACATAACTATAGGGGATAGCCCTTATGGCAAACATAAACGCGCCTATGGATAGAAATAAGACGGCAATAATGAGTATATAATTTAGGATTTGTCGGGTAATGTTGTATTTCATTATACTAACCTCTTTTCTATGATTGCAATAACCCCCTGAGGTTTCAGAGGGTTTATCACTTCTTCATTGTTATATTATTCCACTTTAGATTTAGACTTATCAGCGATTCCTCTTGATTTCTTAGCCTCTTTTTCTTGATCCTCAAAGTCAATGCCCTGGACATGTATATTGACTTCTACTACAGTCAGTCCGGTCATAGTTTCAACTGTCTTTTTTACATTTTCTTGGATCTCCCATGCCATCTCAGGAACTCTCACGCCGTATTTAACTATTAAATAAAGATCTATAGCGGTTTCTTTTTCGCCTATTTCTACTTTTACGCCCTTTGATAAATTCTTCATCCCTAACATCTCTGTAAATCCACCTGTAAAGCCACCACTCATAGCAGCAACACCCTCTACCTCCGCCGCTGCTAATCCTGCAATAATTGCAACAACCTCATCTGCAAATGTAATCTTACCATATTCTTCTATAGATGTATGGACATTTGTCGACAAATCCAACAACTCCTCTCAAATAATTATTTCGTTATCTATATTATAACAAAATAACCCATCCAATACAATTTAAATGCCATTAAATCTATGATTTGGGTGTTATTTTTATATTCTCCGCTGATTGTCCAGTCTCTCTTCTCACAATATCTAGTATTTGAGCCACCTCTTCTGCAGAGGGTTCTCCCTTATCTATAACCACATTTACTGAATGTTCTTGCAATATAACAATTGCATCATTAAAACCTTTAGCTTTTATGAGTCCCTCTACGATCAATTCTTTCTCCATTATGTTTGTGAGCTTAAGTAATTTGTCATGGGCCTCAGCTTTCCTCTCGTCTATTGAATTAGGATTATCCAACAGGTTTTGTATGTATTCTATCTCCTTTTCCCTAGTATGTGTTCTATCATATCGGAAATCTTTAAAAAAACTACTAGCAGATACTTCCATGTCCTCATCTAATATGGTTTCTCCTGACTCACTAGTATCCTTTATAATTATATCATCTGCATTATTCCTATCATTTGATACAGCTTTACCCTTGAGGTTATATATATGATTTAAATAACCGGTTAAAATTAGAAGAATAACTAAAACACCCATTACCAAACCCTTTTTTCTCATTATCATTCTTATTCCCCCCTATTAAGATTTTCATCCATTATAAAAACTTCTACTTGATTTGGATTGACTCCCAATGCAATTTGTACAGCCCTTAATAGTTCTAGCTTTACGTTAATATCATATGCGCCTTGTGCAATAACTATAACGCCTTTTATCTCTGGTTCCACTTCTTTTATGATAAGAGGCTTTGTGCCATCCGAGCCGCTCATTATAACTGCCTGACTATTTAAATCACTTTGGGTAACAGCTCTAGTGCCTCCGCCGCTATCCTCTTCTTCTGTTATTACATTAGTCTCTACAGTATTCTTAGCAGTGACTAATTCCTTGCCTGAATGATAAGTAATCATTACATCTACTTTTCCGGCTCCCTTTATCCCCGATAATATCTTAGCCAGCCTTTGCTCGTATTTTTGGGAGCTTGATATATTAATATTGCCATTGTCAGCATCTATATCTTTTATTTGCTCACCTTCTATTTTAGCAGGAGATTTCAACGACGATATATATATACTTATCACTATTGTCATTACCAATATAGTTATGATTAGCTCATAGCTTTTGATTCCCTTTATCTTACTTTTGAAAGTCTTTAGCATATCGTCAATACCCATCAAATTCTCCTTTCTATCAGTAGTATGTTGTGATCCTTATAATATTTTTTGGTATATTATAAAAATCTGAAATACCTTGTCGCACCTGTTCAATAGTAGCCTCTCTATCTGTCAATTGAATGTTTAATAGCTCCGCTTTTGTGCCGGTATCTTTCAAACTTATATCTACGGCCTTTATTTCATACCTCCCATCCTCTATAGATTCTAATTCGACTAATACGGCTACATCATCTCCAGATGCTATATTACTTATTTGAGCCTTCATCTGCGCTTCTAGTTCTCTTTTAAATATCTTCCCTACCTGTATATCCTGGGTCTTTTTTATAGTTTCACTATCCACCTTCATATCAATCATATCTTTGGTATAGCCGGCATTAGATAGACTTTCATCCAATAGTCTCCTGTCATTTATGTTTAAAAACATTTTAAGAATTACCGCCATCATTACAAGCTTTAACATAAATTTGGCATATCTTTTAAAATCCCCATCTGAGAGAATCATATTTATTATAATATTCAATAGGGAAAGGCCAATAAGATTTGTAAGCGTCATCTTTAGCACTGTTTTCAACTAAATCACCTACCTCATATACAAAATTGCATTTCCTGCTGCAATCATTATGGCTATAGTTAGAAAAAAGACTATAGCAACCCCTAGGACAGTAACAAGTAGCGTGCTCATTATGCCGCTTATATCGTATAGGCAATCAGCTATTTTCTTATCCGATATCAACTCTATAAGGGCACTGCTAATCTTATAGATGATCATAAGAGCAAATATCTTTATACATGGCATCAGACATATCATAATTATTATAATTAAGCCGGCAATCCCAACTGCATTTTTAACAATTACAGAATAGCCAATGACTGTATCTACAGTCTTAGAAAATAACCCCCCAACTACAGGCACGAAGCTTTCTATAGCATATTTAGTAGTCCTAACTGAAATTCCATCGAAAGTTGTGGCCATTACACCTTGTACAACTAAAACACCCACGAATACTGTAAATGTTATTCCCAATATCCATGTGCAAATAGTTTTAAGCAACTGATTTAATCTACTGAGCCCTAGATCCTGATTCAAATTGGAGATGATAGTGAATACTGTCGATAAATATATTAAAGGTATAATTGTATTTTTCAGTAAGGTACCCACCAGCCCCAGTGTAAATGCAAAGCTTGGTTTAAGCACTGAGGCGGTGGTTATACCACCAGACATTAATATAAATGCAATCAGGCTGGGCGAAATTATATGCATGAATCGCACCATATTATCTATGGCCCTCTTACCTATATCTATTATCTGTAGCAAATTCTGTAAAATAATTACTATAATTACAATATAACAGGTGAAATAGGCAATATCTCCTATAGATGAACTCCCAAAAGAGCTGGTTAAATTGGCTATAATCCCATATAGGGAACCGATTACAATTAATTGGAGTATTAGGCTGTAATTATATCGGATTTCTTTAAATAATATAGATTTAAAGTTATCTAGCAACTCTTTAGAGTTCATCTTCTTCTTTCCTAGCATTATATCCTTAATTAGGCTCTTCGCATCAATATTACCTGTGTCTGTAATTTCACTACGTATTTTTAATTCTCTAAGTAAATTATCCCAATCAGCGATATCTACTAATTCTATATATTCATCTATAAGTTCTCCTTCTGCTAGAGTAGAATATGCATGTGCTATAGAGCCAAAAGACATCGAAATTAATATAATAAATATTATTTTCCTCACATGTTCACGTCCCATTTTAAATATTATTAACTATACCCGTAACTATCTCCATAATCGTAATAAGCAAAGGAATTGCAAGATTCATAATTATAATCTTGCCCCCCAGCTCTACCTTTTTAGCAATAGCCTCTTCACCCGCATCCTTGCAGATCTGAGACGCAAACTCGGCTACATAGGAGATACCAATTACCTTAAGCAAATTTGCCATATATACATCCCCAACCCTAGATTGTTTCATTAGTCTTGAAACTAGATCAAGGCTATGGGTGAATTTTTGTAACACTGCTATAAATATTATAATTCCAGAGGCTATACCAATGAGGATACTCAGCTCAGGATGATGCTTCCTAAGGGTTATCGATATTATTGTTGCTATTATACCTACTGATACGATTTGAAATATATTCATAAATTTTCATCCTCTTAATAGAGCCTAAATATGCTCTTTATATTATTGAATAGGTCGTCAATAATCTTTACAACCATAAGCAACACAATTACTATACCTGATAATGTAACCAACATAGCTATTTCCTCTCTATCTGCTTTAATCAATACCTTATCTAGCACAGTAATGAGTATTCCAATAGCTGCAATTTTAAAGAGTATATCTATATTCATCTAAAGTACCCCCTGTCAGAGCAGTATAATAACAATTGTCAATCCCGATAGAAAACCTAAGCTCTTATATAGTTTTGCATATTTTATCCTATCCTCTTCGGCCCTTTCTCCCTGCCTATATAGTTGTGCCTGTGTCAGTTCGAACAATTGTCTTTGAACCTTTATATCTGCCAATCCAAGTTGTGAGCCAAATCGCTCTATTATCTCGCGATCTTCTTCGTTTATATCCATATTCTTTTTCTTCGTTTCTAAAGCCTTTTCCCATGCATTTTTAATGCTAGCACTATGTTTATCTTGTAGTATTGAGGATACTTCGCAAAGAAATTCCCCAATTACGCCATCAATACCTATACCTACATTCTTTAATGCCTCTGGTAAAAAAGTGGAGTAATAGATTATCTCCGTCTCTAGCTTAGCAATACATATTTGGAGTATATGTAATTGTCTCACCCTTTGAACATATCTATTAGCCATATGATTTCCAAGTAGTGTAGAGCTACCAATTATAATCAGGTTAAATACCAATTTTGTAATCACACTTTTAGCCACCTTTCGAAAGCCTAATGGGACCATCTATTATTTTCTCTAGGCTCTTACCATCAAATATTGACTCTAATGTTCCGACCCCTAAAGTTTTTCCCAGTACCAGCAGTCTGTCGAATAACCCCTGAGATATTCCTTGGCCTAAGGTAGGATGCTCTAAAATATTAGATAGGTCTTTACCATGGGCGGTGGTGATAATTTTGACGCCGCTATTTAACGCTTCCTCTATCGCATGCATATCTTCAACACTTCCTATTTCATCTGTTACAATAACATCTGGTGACATTGATCTAATAAGCTGCATAATCCCCTTAGCCTTAGGACATGCATCCAATATATCGGTCTGAAATCCTATATCATTTTGGGGAATACCCCTATAACAGCCGGCTATTTCAGATCTTTCATCTACAATGGATACTTTTGCTCCCCTGAATCCCCTAAATCCATCGCTTATATATCTTGCAATATCTCTCAGTAAAGTAGTCTTTCCTAGGCCTGGCGAGGAAATAATAAGGGTGTGCATTATATAATCCCCGTCTAGAATATAGGGCATTACAAAACTTGCTACACCTTTAATCTCTCTAGATATTCTAAAATTAAAAGAATTTATATGCCTTAATGTTTTAATTTCACCTGCCTTTACCACTGTTTGCCCAGCTAGTCCTACTCTAAAGCCTCCTCTTAGAGTTATATAGCCACTTCTTAGTTCATCTTCTATAGCGTAAATAGAGTAATTTGATATAAGCTGTAGGATACTATATGTATGCTCGCCAGTTATAATATATCCACTTTGCGGCTTTGTGCTTGGAAGACCTCTATTATTTATATAATAATTCTGTCCTTTGCTTATGACGGATAGGGGCCGGGATTCTCTAATTCGAATCTCTTCCAAATCCTCCAGCATAGCAGTAGGAATGGAAGAAACTATGGAGCAGATATCTTTGGGTAAAACCTCTAAAATCGTTTGTATCCGTTTTAACATGGGACTCGTCCTCCTCTTATATTCAAGTCTATGATATAGTTTAAAATATTATAACTTTATATTGTACATACATACTTTATTTCCAAATAAAAAAGCCATGCATGCACTTTGCTGCACACATAGCTTAGTTTGTAAATATAAATATTATGCTCTAGACATATACTCATCAGTTCGTGTATCAATACGTATTATATCGCCTATATTTACAAAGAGTGGAACATTTACCACAGCACCAGTTTCTAAAGTAGCAGGTTTTGTACCGCCACTTGCAGTATCGCCTCTTACACCAGGTTCTGTCTGAGTTACCTCTAGTTCTACAAAATTAGGTGGTTCAACTAAAAACGCATCCCCTTTGTAAAATTTAATTTGTACATTCATATTTTCTTTTATATATCTTATTGCCCCTTCTACCTGGTCTGCGTCTAATGGTATCTGTTCATATGTCTCTGTATCCATGAAATAATATAAATTACCATCATTATAAAGATATTGCATATCTTTAGTCTCTATATGCGCCCTAGCATACTTATCCGATGGATTTAGAGTTTTTTCTACTATTACTCCCGTCATTATATTTCTGATCTTAGTTCTTACAAAAGCTGCCCCCTTACCCGGCTTGACATGTTGAAACTCTATAATAGAGCATACTTGATCATCTATTACCACTGTCATACCTCTTTTTAAGCTACCCGCTAGTACCATATATATCTACCTCTTTCTTTATATATCATTATCGTCTATTTTTATGAGATAATCTAAAGCCAGTTTATAACCTTCAATCCCTAATCCTGTTATTTGCCCTATACACACAGGGGCTATAACCGATGTAGAGCGAAAACTTTCCCTTGCATATATATTGGATATATGCACTTCAATAACAGGTATATCTATTGCCGATATGGCATCTCTAATTGCATAACTATAATGGGAATATGCGCCGGCATTTAAAATAATTCCCCTATATAAATTCACAGCTTGATGGAGACAATCTATTAGCTCCCCCTCGCTATTAGACTGCATACAGTCCACATTAAGCCCTAGAGAGCTTCCATATCTAATTACCATATGCTCCAAATGTTCAATATTTAAATCACCATATACAGATGGCTCCCTAGTACCTAGCAAATTCAAATTAGGTCCATTCATTACTAGAATCTTCATCCAGTTTCTCCTTTTTTATATCTATAATTTAACCCTCACCTTTGGTAGAATATACGATCTATACATTCATCCACTACTTGGATTACAGATCTTTCACCAATATTTATAATCATATCTGCCATATCATATACAGTCTTCCGGTCAAGATATAATCTGTTAAATTTCTCAAAGGTATCATATATCTTTAGAATTGGACGGCCTCCCAATCCCTTCAATCGTTTCCACAAAATGTCTGTAGAAGTTTCTAGATGAATAACTAGGCCACTGTCTTTCATTATGTCAATATTCCCATGATATATAGGAGTACCTCCACCAGTTGAAACTATGTTCCTAGACTTTGCAGACAGGTCGCTTATGACCTGGTTTTCCAATCTTCTGAAACTATCCTCCCCAAACTTTTCAAACACCTTCGGTATAGACATTTTATACTTATCCTCTATTACATCGTCTGTATCTATATGATTCCAACCTAATTTCTCAGCCATTTGCTTTCCAACCGTAGATTTGCCCGTGCCCATAAAGCCTATTAAATATATATTATTATCCATCCTAAGACCCCACTAATAAGTACTTTCTAACCCAGAATTGCCTTTAGTATAACATCTTTTCTATGGAACATCAATAATGAGGAATTTATTTAAATCTCCTCTATACCCGTTATATATATTATATTCTCTAAAGGCACCCCTTCTTGCCATTGCACCTCCACGACTGCCTTATATCTTCTTGTCACCTTATCTATAGTGGATGTGGATTTAATTACATACCTCGTCAGATGTTCACTCTCTTTATTTATCTCAAGATCTATTGAACAATTGCCACTGTTATTTAAATCAAGGGGTTCAATAGCATGGGATAAAGCTGTGTTATATTCGTTAAAAAAGCTGGCTGCATTATTGTGCTTCATATATATTAGCTCTAGATTTGCCCTCATGACATCTATGCTATGTAGTACCTGAGATCTAGCAGCATAATGACAGCTAATATAGTCTACTTTACTATTGTTTATATTAGAGTTTTGAGTACTTAGTATGGCAAACATGGTACCTATGGTTAATAGCACTGTTATAGTGACTATTACAAATACTAAGGCAAATCCATGATTGTATCTTAATCTTCCCATCTTAATCTCCCATATATACTACAATATTTATAGATACCATATTGTCATCCTTTTTATTACCTCCAACAAGCCTTACTTTTATAAGCCCATCATCTTCTGATACCTGAAATCCAGTTATATAGCTT
>JAAZLT010000188.1 GCA_012799205.1 Clostridiales bacterium | reverse complement strand
GACTATATGGCCCTAAGGTATGATAATTTTACTGAATACTTAAATGTATTAAAACTATTTACCTCCATAACTGATAGGGATGATCTATATAAGACATATGGAGAGCAGATAGAAGAAGATATTAGGTCCCTAATTAAAAAGGTTTCAGACCAAGAGGAGCCAGATGTGCTACTTTTATTTACCACAGCACGAGGCGTCAGTGCAAGGCTCCCAAACTCTACAGTAGGATCTATGCTAGAAGACTTGGGCGCAAAAAATATTGCCTATGACGCTCAGTTATCAAACGAGCAAATGCAGACCTTTAGTATGGAAAGAATTTTAGAAAGGGATCCAGATTTTATATTTGTGCAGACTATGGGCTCAGATATATCTAAAATAGAGGATAGAATAAAAAAGGATGTAGAAAGTAACCCGGCCTGGGGATCACTTAAGGCAGTAAAAAGCGGGAGATATATCTTTTTAGATAAGGAACTATATCTATATAAACCCAATGATAGATATTATGAAGCCTATGAGGGGTTAGCTAAAATACTATATCCTGATATTTTCAGGTGACGGGGTCAATATGAATAAAAGTAAACTTATTATTGTACTACTATTAATTATATGTATATTCAGTATTATATTTAGTATCACTAAGGGCTCTCTAAAACTATCTCCATCTGAGATACTCCATACTATACTCTATGAAAAGGGCACTATGGAGTATCAAATACTATGGAATATAAGAATTCCCAGAATAATAATTGGATGTATAGTGGGAATGTGCCTTGCGGTATCAGGGGTTATATTACAGGGCGTTATGAGAAATCCTCTGGCCTCGCCTAAGATAATAGGCTCATCATCAGGTGGCGGGCTAGGGGCATTTATAATATATATATTGTATCCAGAGCTCTACCACTTAATCCCTATAGCTGCATTTATAGGAGCATTAGGAGCAACGCTTATAATCTATTTTCTGGCCTGGAAGGGCAGCGCAGAGCCTATGAATTTAGTCTTGGCAGGGGTTGGGATATCGTCACTTCTTGGCGCATGTACAAATGCCTTAATGATATTCTATCCAGATAGAGTGCCAGGCACACTTACATTTATGGTAGGGGGATTATCTGCTAAGACATGGCCTGATTTATATATGATCCTGCCATATGCCATATTAGGCATTGTAGGCTCACTCTTTTATTGGAGAAAGCTAAACCTTTTAGTGCTTGGAGATGAGATAGCCTCTGGGCTAGGATTGAACGTAGAGATGACACGGATCATTTTAATAGGTATATCCTCGCTTTTAGCAGCATCTGCAATATCTACTGCAGGCCTGTTGGGGTTTGTAGGGCTAATAGTGCCGCATATATCTCGGCTGCTTGTAGGCTCAGATTATAAGTATCTTCTGCCAGCTAGCCTTATATTAGGAGGGACTTCAATCGTATTATGTGATACCTTGGCTAGGGTCTTATTTGATCCCATAGTAATACCTGTGGGACTTGTTATGGCATTTATTGGTGGGCCCTTTTTCCTATATTTGCTTAGAGAGAGAGGGAAGATAACATGATTTTAAGAACCAAGTCAATAACACTAGGTTATAATGATAAAGATGTCATAAAGGATATGTCCTTAGAAATATTAGGCGGCGATATAGTTAGCATTATAGGGCCGAATGGCTCGGGCAAATCTACCCTTTTAAGAGGAATTATGCGCAATTTAAAACTCAAAGAGGGCAATATATATCTATATGAACGTGACATATACTCCTATTCACATAGAAAGCTGGGAAGAAAAGTAGCTTACCTTCCACAAAGGAGAAACTGCCCCGGAGATATAACAGTACAAAACCTTATCAGCTATGGCAGATATCCTCATATAAGCTGGAGAAATAAATGGCGCGATAAAGATGGGGAGATTGTAATATGGGCTGCACAAACTACAGGTGTTAAGGATATGTTAGATCGGCCCATGAAATCACTGTCTGGAGGAGAGAGCCAAAGGGTTTGGTTGGCTATGATATTAGCGCAAAAGACCGATATAATTATACTAGATGAACCCATTACGGCGCTGGATATATCTTATCAGATAGAACTTTTGCAAATTCTTAAGTCTATAAATGAAAGTCTGGATATGACCATAGTTATGGTTTTGCATGATATAAATTTGGCAGCACAGTATTCAGATGCTTTATATATATTAAAGGATGGTAAGATTTATAATAGCGGAAAACCCTCTGATATAGTAGATAGACACATGCTAT
>JAAZLT010000187.1 GCA_012799205.1 Clostridiales bacterium | reverse complement strand
CTCCTTTGTATTAATATTCTTATATTTAACAAAGTTCTCATAGCTATATAATATTATCCTTTTTATTCCCTTACTAAGATAGAGCTTCATAGGCTCTGGTTTTTACAAACATTCCATTGTTTATAGCTCTTTTTGATCTCCTCTAGCACCACCCAAGCTTAAGCTAATCCCCTCAAAACTCTATCATATAAATTCGGTATAGTATCCTTATGATCGCCCTCAATATAAAAACCCTTCCCACCTAAACTAGTAGGCCTATTTATAATGTTCTTTCTTGGTCTATAATAATAGTGAAAATGGTCATCCCCTACATGGCCCCTATAATCTCCTAAAGGAATAATATCAAAATTAGCGGTAGTTATTTTTTCTATTTTATATCCCTGGTTTCTCCCTATAGACAAGGCTTTTAAAAATACCTCAGCACCGGTTACAGCAGATCCAATGTTTAGAAACACCCCTCCCTCTAGCTCTGATATACTACGGCAAAATATTGCAAAATCTATTCCGCTACTTCCCCCTAAGGCTGCAAAGTCTACTAGGGCATGTTGATGTATTATATCCGTTCCCATAGTTACATGATAAGTAGCTGGAATACCCATTTTATATGCTCTATATACTATACAGTCATCTGAATGAGGAAATCGATCTGGATTGTTTTCTATATAACATGCTAGACTTTTGCCATATCCATAACCCATAGCATAGCCCTGTCTAATTGCCTCATTCATCCATGCACCAGTTTCTTCCCACATTCCAAATGAACCATCTTCAATTGCAGTTGGAACATGTTCCGAAGTTCCCCCAAGGTAGGCCAGCTCAAAATCATGGATGCTTCCTGCTCCATTGCTGGCAATATGGGTTACTATTCCCTTTTCCATCATACTAATAATATATCGAGATAGGCCTGACTTAATAACATGAGCTCCCATAAATATTATAACAGGCCTGTCGTTAAGTCGAGCCTTAATTACTCGTTCGACTAGTTCATCAAATTCTGGGCAATCCCAATTGGGTATAGGGTCTAGCCCTGGTGTCTTAATATTGTCGACATCTACTAAATTATGCCTATCCCATACGGGATAAGATCTAATCTTTCCTAGATCAATAGTTTTTGGAGTAAAATCCTTACAACATCTATTCTTCATATTCTTCATATATATCTCCTTCCCTCAGTTTAGCGATCAATTCTTCAAGGATAATTGTTCAAATCATACTTCTTTTTATAATAAATGATTCGCCTCAGTTTACGAAAATAATACCTCATCCCCTAATACAATAGACTGGATTAGGGGATGAGATCCTTCTATTTACATATTCTGAAAGTCTTTATTTCAAAGGGTTTTATGTCAAAACTAAATGTATTGCCCTTTACCTCTATTAATTCTTCATTTTCCTCCATAAGGTTGCATTCATAAACTTTTTCGGGAGTTGTAGACAAAACTATTGTAGTATTGCCCCGTATGCCTGATGATTCATATACCCGAATAATAATGCCATTTTTATCTTCTGCACATTTAATTGTATCTATTATTACATTTTCCCTTGAGATTTTGGCATATGAACCCCCCTCTAACATTACGCGTCCGGGCATTGCAAGCAAGGGTACATTAAGTTCATAGCCTGCATTTACAGTTTTCCCTTCTATGAAATCACCTTTGTGGGGATATAGAGAGTAACAAAACTCCTGTATTCCCTTATCAGCTACTGGATCAGGATCTATAGGTGCTCGCAAGAGTGTAATGCGCATGCAGTTTTCTTTAATGTCGTATCCATACTTTGAGTCGTTTAATAAACTAACTCCATAGCCACCCTCAGATAGATCAGCCCATTTGTGACCACAAACTTCAAACTTAGCCTTGTCATAAGTTGTGTTCCAATGAGTAGGTCTTTCAATTGCTCCAAACTGAATTTCGTAGGTGGCTTTACTAGATAAAACATTTACATTAAAAGCTGCCTTTAGCATCTTCTCTGTTTCTTGCCAGTCTACCCATGTTTTAAAATCAATACGTGGAATAGATGAGTATATAGTTATATCTTGAATTATAGTGGATAAATTAAACTTCTTTGTAATCCTTACTATCCCTTTTATAGAGTTTTGCTCAATGATTTCTACACTACCATCAATCAAATCCCAACCCTTATTTTGATATTCTAAATCAATATTCCATGCAGTTTCGCAGCAAGGTTTATCCTCAAATATTTGCAATAGATTAGATGGCTTTCCATCCTCTAAAACTTCGCATTCCTTTCGCTTATCATATACACTAACTAAGTTGCCTCCCTTATCCAAGGCAATCTTATAAAACTTGTTTTCTAGTATATTTTCACTGACTTTTATAGATATATTTTCTATTGCTGTCTTAGGTTCGATTCTATAAATCCTACTTCCTAAAGCGGGAACACAAGCCTCAAATTCAATTTCATTACCATCTGTAATCGAAGGAATTTCGTTACCCTGTTCATCTACTATCCTTGCATCTCCTAAACCCTCCGGAATATCTACTTTTACATGCCCGAGACGTTCCCAGGATAAGCTATTAAATACAGTTATCTCTTCAGGATCTCCTACCTTAGTCAAGGTCTCAATAGCAATGTCTTGAATTTTGTCTATAATATCTAGCACATGAGCATATTCCTCTTCACAATCATCAAAGACTGCCTTAATAGATGTGCCTGGCATAATATCATGAAATTGATTTCTAAGAATTATTTTATATGCCTCTAATATATCTTCATAGGGATACTCTGCATCTACGCCATCTACAGCCATGGAAGCCAAAATTTCTGCTTGCCTCATGCCAAGTTCTGTAAGTCTATTGTGCATCTTGGTTCTAGCCTGACTTGTATATGTACCCCTGTGATATTCATAATACATCTCGTCATTCCATACTGGCAGCTGATCTTTTATTGGATTTACAGCATCAAAGAAAGACTTAGAGGTATCTATCTTTGTTCTTTGAAGCCCAGGGAATGACTCAAGTCTACGCCCTGTCTCTAGCATTTGATAGTTAGGCCCGCCGCCACCATCGCCAAAGCCAAAGGTCATCATTATATCATCGCTTTTATCCTTTTGGTCAAATCTATTATAAATAGTCTCAACGGTTTCAGGGTTATATCTGCCATTATAATTTAATCGCTGTACATAGGATAAAATACGAGTGCCATCAATGCCCTGCCAATTAAAGAGGGAGTGAGGAAATTTGTTTGTATCATTGCCTATCAGTTTAGATGTAAAGAAATAATCCATACCGGATCGCTTTATAATCTGGGGCAATGCCCAACTATAACCAAATACATCTGGCATCCAAAATACCTTTGAGTATTTGCCGAACTCTTTTATAAAAAAGTTTCTGCCATATAATAGTTGTCTTACAAGGCTCTCTCCAGAAGGTACATTAGTATCCATCTCCACCCAAGTGTTTCCAACTAGTTCAAACTGCCCAGACTTTACCTTCTCTTTTATTCGTTCATAGAGTTCTGGATAAAATTCCTTTGTGTATTCAAACAATTGTGGCTGGCTAAATGCAAATATAAATTCCTTATATCTATCCATAAGATCTAATACATTTGCCATGGTCTTTCCGCATTTTCTCACTGTCTCTTTTACAGGCCATAGCCATGCCGTATCAATATGGGCCTGCCCGACAAACCTTATCAGAGCATGAGGATTATTAGGTATCTTATCTAACTTTTCCTCTAAAACTTTTCTAGCATCCTTGATGGAGCTAGATAATGCATCATAATCATAATCTACATCTACAGCAGTTAAAGAATGTAGTACAGCATCTAAAAGCTTTTGATAGATATAGGAATCCTTAGTCAGACTCTCAAATATACGGGCAATTTCACTAGGTAAGTTAACATTGGTTTCTACAACCTTTTCTATAGGACTTCTAAGAGCCTTCATAGCCTCGTAGGCAGTCTTTATATCAAAATAATACTGCTCCACCTCAGTATCAACTACAGCTAAAAGAGCATATCTAAATTGATACTCTATATCCTGCGCCCCCTGTCGTCTAAATCGGGCAAACTCCATATAGTTAAGGCCTGCTTCAACTTCTACATTAAATGTTTCACCAGCTTTTGGTTCTCTAGGTAACAGCACTCTAGTCCTTGTAGCATCATTTTCTTCGAGATAGGAGGTTAAAGCTGATTGAATAACCCCGTCTATTTTTACAAGGGCCTCTCCGCCAAAATCCATTTCTAATACAACATTCTTTCCTGCAAAGTCTTCCGGAATAGTTATTTCTTTTTTGAACCATCTAGTTGTGCTATCAGCACAAATCCATCTATCCCCCATAGAAATATCTGTCCATACCCCTATATCTGTATATTTGCCTGGTTCTTTGAAAAAACCTTCTCTTGTTTTCCACTTTTTAAGCTCTTTTCTTTGTTTCAAAATAGCTTGTTCTATAGCTTCCAACTTACGCTGTAGTATCCTATCCTGTGTAAATTCCACTTCAATACCCCCTATTTCATAAGTTTTTAATACTTAAAGTTCTAAAATATTTTTCTCTACAACATCCGAAGATATATCCTCAGGTATAAAGAAAGTTTTAATTTCAGATGGCCCAAACCTTGCAGACCAATTTCGTTCCAATATAGGCACAGAAATGTGCACCTTCGTTGTTTCTCCTGATGTCTCATAGCATCTTAAAACATATCCATTATCATCTTCTGCCCTTTTAAATACTGTAGCAATTACATTTGAAGAAGATATCTTTAAAGTTTCTAGTTTTCTAGGCAATGTCCCTTTATGATAAGTTTCCATTATACCTATAGGTGGCGAATTTAGCTCATATGCTTTCTGTACTATACTAGCATCTTGCCACTTACCCTTATGTGGCACTAATGTATATCTAAATTCCTGCACTCCTTGATCTAAAAACTCACACCAATCATCTCGTACCCCATAGTGATCGGCTATTATGGAGCTATTTGCTATAGTCATCTTCATATCATTGTTTAGTACACTAAAACTATACTTTGAGTCATTTAAAACTGAAAGACCGTATGTCTGGGAATTTATCTCCCCAGTTATATCAATCCACTGTTGGCCAGGCTCTTCTTCACCATTTACAGGCCTTTCTATATGGCCATATGGAATTTCATAAGTAGCTATAGGGTTATCTATATTTACTGGGAAAGATAACTTTAGCATCTTATGTTTCTCTCTAAAGTCTAGTTTCACCCTTACTTCTATCTCTGCTCTATCTTTATAGAGGATGAAATCTTGCCTTAAAGTAGAATCATTATATCTACTACTTACCCTCAGTATTTGTCTTAGGGGACCTGCTTCTACTATCTGTATTTTCGCATCAGTAAATCGACCTACTTCATCGGAAAATTCAAATATACCATGAGCCCAGGTGTCGCAGTGATGGATATCTATTAAAATAGGAATGCCACCTCTACCCTCTAATACTTCTACACCATTTCTTTTATCATATAAGCTGTTTATGTATCCAGTATGTTCCTCTATTTCTAATCTAACATATTCATTTTCAATGACATTTTCACTCTTTTGATTTGTTGTGTTATCCTGATTTTCCTTTCTGTTAAATTCCTTATCTAGATGTACCCAATATAATTTATAGCCTAAGGCGGGGATTGTACTCTCAAATATAGTATTCCACTTATCCTCATTATTGGTTTGAGAGCCTCTTACAACCTGAATAGG
>JAAZLT010000186.1 GCA_012799205.1 Clostridiales bacterium | reverse complement strand
TAGAGCCTACACTTTCAATTCCAATAAGAGAAAATGTGTTTAAAACAGAGGGAGAGCCTAATATAACAAATGAGGGCGATATAACTGAGAAGATAGATAAAAGGCTACCTATTGACTATAAAAGGGTAGTGCTTTCAGCCATTGGAGTTATAATCTTAGCCGCACTCTTATACTTTACAAAAAAGGCAGAGGTTCAGCCAGATCCAGATGAATTCCAAAGACAAATTGATGCTATATTTAAAGAATATTCAGAAAGACTTGCAGGGCTAGAGCATACCATCTCCTATCAGCTATCTGAAAATATAACCATAAACAATATTGAGGACATGGTAAAGATAGCAGATGAAGTGGGACAACCGGTGTTTTACTATAAAGTGGATAGCAGCATAGAGAGAAAGATAGAATTCTTTGTATTTGATAATATAAGAACCTACTATATGGTCATATTTGGGGAGCTGGAGCCCGACATTGAAGAATAAACTATCCTATAGTGCAAAGATGTATTTATTATACCTATATGATACTAAAGTACCATATGAAATGGCACTAACTAACTAGTACGAATTACCCATGTATACGATGTAAGTACCATTTAGGGCTGCTAAAATGTATATAGAACGAAACTAAAGAAAAATTTAGGAGATGAATATACATGAAGAGGACAAAGTTTATATTAATGGCAGTGGTAGTGGCCTTAGTACTTATGGGAGCTGGATATGCAGCTTGGTCGCAAGTATTTGAATTAAGGGGAACAGTTTCTACAGGTGAATTATTTGTAGATGTGACGCAAGGAGATCATGAATATGAGGTATTAGATTCTGATGGAGAAATAGTCACTGATGGAGAATTAGACACTAAAGAAGATTACTTGGACTTAAGTGTAAATTCCAGCAAAACAGGTGAAGGTGAGGGAGAGACCCTTACAGAGATTAATTTTACATTGAATGATATGTATCCAGGAACAAGGGTTATAAGTAACTTAAAGTTTACTAATAGGGGAACGATTAAAACCGTAGCAGCTTTAGATGAAGAAGACTTTTCAATGCCTGAGGATTTAATATTAGAATTTAAGATCCAAGTAGAAGGACAAGAAATAACAGTAGACGGAAATAATCTTAGCGAGCTCTTAGAATATCTGGTTCTTGAACCTAATGATGATATGGAAGTAACCGTAATTCAGGAGTTTCCACACGAAAGTGGGAATGATACTGAGAGAGAGCAATTTACATGGTCTGTACCCATAATATTCGAACAATATAACAGATAAAATAAAATATATAAATATTGATAAAAAATAGGGCACAAGTCTCATGAGGCTTGTGCCTACTATTACGAGATGCTAGGGAGGTGTCTGGCTTGAATAAAGAGAGAAAATACCTTTTCATAATTGCAATCATCGCACTGATCATAATAGGCCTAAGCTATGTTGTGGCCATGGGTAGCTCATTTAAAAGCCAGGCCCTAAGAGATGGCCCATTGATTCAGCTGGTACCAGAAAAATGCAAGGTGTTAGATGCAAGTAGCGGCGTAGATGCAAGTGTAGAATTTAATAGAGATGTATTTGGAAATGTATCGGATAAGACCTATATAAAGCTAATTGCTAATAATGTATATGATGGGGCTAGCTCTACCTATAGCATAGTGGCTAAGAACGTAAGTAGCTTCCCCCTTTCCATAGATGACTATATGCTAATTGTAGATAGCAGTAATAATACTCTAGAGGATTATACTTATTTTTCGGGCACCATAAGAATACATAAAGATGATGGTGCATACCATGATGAGCTAGGCATATTTGAGGGTGTAAGGCTATCAGAGCTTTCAGATACCTTGACGGCCCTTATGGAGTATAGGAAGATAGACACGGAAGAAGAAGTTGAGATAGAGCTCATGCAGTACTTTGAAGGTGATGAAGATATGCCCACTAGATCCTACGGCCTATCCTATGTGCTTTTGCCAAGGTTTATACAATATTTCCCTAGAGAAGGAGAGTTACATTGAGAAGGTTTAGACGAAATAGAAGAGAATTAAAGCCTGGAAACCTTTTGAGCATAGGGACCATATCTATTGTAATGGTATTTGCCCTAGGGCTACTTGGGGCTAGCTATGCCTCTTGGAGCCAGACCTTTAACCTCTCAAGCACCATTCATACAGGGGAGATAAATATAACTCTTGTAGATGTAAATGTAGAGGACTCGGAAAAATTTGATAGGCTTACTGTGGAGGAAAGGTCCTTCGAAGATGATGTAGAGCTAGTGGATATAGATATAGTAACAGAATCAGACCCGGTAGACGCTATAATAGTATTCACTGTAAAAAATAATGGTACAATACCTGTAATATGTGAGGGAATAGATATAAGCTCACAGGATGAAAGTCTTCAGATAGAACTATTAGACGAGCAGGAAAAAATAGATGTTGGTGAAACAGTAGATATAAGAGGCAAAATAGAAAAGGGATATTGTGAGGATTTTAAGTTTTCCACATCACTTAAATTCTTGCAGGCGACTAACTGAGCAAATGGGGTATTTTAAATGAGAAAGATAGTAGCACTACTTATAATAATACTTTTAAGCCTTATCTTTTTAAATGTGGGCTATGGTCTCTGGAGCCATGATACAGATGTAGCCTTTAATCTAACCATATCACCACCAAAAGATGATGGGTCTGGCTGCTGTATATGTGGTACCTATGACACAGTAGAAGAAGGTATTGCACTATTAGAGGGACCACAATATAATAATATAAAATCTAAGATAAAAAAGCTATTAGAGAAAATAGAAATGCGTACTGCTGAGTTTGGCAGTATGGAAGAGGGAGATCTAGATGGCGATGTGTACGCCACTGAACGGGATGCTCTAAGAGCCGAGGTGAACGCCATGCGAGCATGCGTCAATACCTATAATAATTGCTGCACAGATTCTTTGGCACAAAAATATTATAAGATACCTTGGAATGAGAGAGATGATAACTGGTTCGAGGGAAAGCTAAGGCAGTTAGAGGATTTATATAGACAGCTTGAGAGCAAGCAAGATGAAGTAGAAGGGGCAATGGAGCAGTATGAAATAACAGGCGATGCTAGGAGAAAGAAGGGCTAAATACTTTATATAATGAGTTCTTTGTCATACAGTAAATGTAATTTCACCTTTAGAAACTAT
>JAAZLT010000185.1 GCA_012799205.1 Clostridiales bacterium | reverse complement strand
CCATGTATGGCCATATATACATTAGATCTTTGATCTGGATTATTAATCCTTCTACCCTTAAGGGCCGTATTTGAAAAATCCACCCTACATTCCACGCCGATTGTGGTAGCTATGCCAAGTAATCTACCGGCCTCTATAAACTCTTTGGCTCCTGCTATAGAATCATGATCCATAATTCCTGCAGTAGTTAGCCCTGCATTGTATGCCATCCAAACGGCTTTTGTAGGTGAATAAGGCGAGAAAGAATATGTGGTGTGTATATGGTTATTAACATCTTGCCCCTTTATGGGTCTATCTATCTTTCCATCTTCAATATAGCTTGCTAGCGTCTTAAGGCTATCGAGCCTGATACTGACGTTTGGATTATTTAGATTGTCTATAAGTTGTGATGTATTCTCTTTCATAATATCTCCCTTTAAAACTTATTCTATTATATAATCTCTAACTTTCTGGCGAGCTTATCGGGGAAATTAATAGTCATACCGTCTACCCCGAGCTCTAGAGCATTATTCATATAGGTTTCATCCTTAATGCCCCAGGCTCTAATATCTAAACCGTAACTTCTGGCCAAGTCCATATCTGCTTTTTCCAAATTTGCAATTGCTGGACATATTTGATTTCCCTTAATCTCTATAAGATTACATAATATATCTTTATCGATCTCTCTTACAAGATATCCTATATTGATCTTTTCATCGATCTCTCTTACAGTCTTAAGATATTCATAGTTAAACGAAGTTATAGTAACTTTATCTCTTATCCCGTATTTATTTATTAGTTTTAGAGCATCCTCTTCTAGATCAGGTGCCTTCAGTTCAATGGCAAATATTATATCCTTACGCCCAAAGAAATGTAAAAATTCTTCAAAGGATATAATTCTCTCCCCTGCATACTTATCTGAAAACCATGAGCCTGCATCCAAGTCTAGAAGCTGTGAAAATGTAAAGTCTAACACCTTACCACTTCCATTTGTAACCCTATCTACCATTTCATCATGAATTAATACTACTACTCCATCTTTGGTCTTTCGAAGATCCGTCTCTATTCCGTTTGCTCCGAGTTCTATGCCCTTGTAAAAAGCAGCTAAAGTATTCTCGGGAGCATAGGAGGAAGCACCTCTATGTGCTAAATTCATAAACATATCCAAGCTCCCCTCACTTTCTAACTGCTCCGGTTACTATGGGGTGAATATCTTCATTAGTTAGACCTAAAATCTTTTCTACAGATTCTTTAAGTCTAGTGTTTCTTGAAAATGCCCCAATGCTATGGGCATCTGTCCCTAGGTGGAATTTACACCCCATCTTTTTTGCAATATTATACATATTAATATATACATCATCGTGATATAGATCTGTCTCAGCATCCTTGGTGCTAGGCAAATTACAGGTATTTATCTCAATACTCATATCCGCCTCCTGCGCCATACCAAAGCATTCCTGAAGTTCTTCATCGGAAATACAGCCCACTATCTCATCCACATTTTTGTAGCTTAGGGGGTAAAAAGGGTGTGCAAGCCCTGTTACAAAGTCATATTGTGTGACGTCTTTAAAGTACTCAACCATTATATTGGCCACGTCTTTAGGCTTATTTATCCAAGCGGGCACTGTAAATCCCTTCATATGGACATGGGATGTTGGTACCAACACAAAGTCTAACTTTTCGGCCACTTCACGAGTTATACCAAGTTTGCCATCACCGCAATATTCAGTCTCACAGCCAATTAGCACTTTTACTCCCAGTGTATCTTCAGGCATCATATCCTTTATTTGCATAATATGTTCAAAATTCTGTGGCCTATACCAATCTGAAGCCCCCTCTACATTGGAATCCCAAAAATGATCAGAGAATCCTAAAACCTCTATCCCGAGCTCTTTTGCAAGTCGTATGTAGTTTTCAGGTGTGGCCTCTGGATCGCTACTACAAGATGAAAGATGTGTATGAATATGTATATCGTGACTTATCATTGAATGATTCACTCCTTATAAAATCTCTATATTTATGAGTTTATAACTAGTCCTATATAATGTCAATGTGTTATTTATCTTTTAATTCCATATAATAAGTCACGCTAGAAAGACTTCTTGAGAATCCTACATTTTCATATGCTCTTCTAGCAGGTGCATGGGCATCATCTAGACCAGTAGTCACTTTGATATATTCTATTCCTTCATCTCTCATAAAATTTAATACATATCTATATTGCGCCGAGCCTATACCATGTCCCTGCCAATTTATATCAACAGCGTTATTGCCTATTACCCCCACTTTTTTACTCTTATCCATCTGTATTGTGATAAACCCAAGAATATATCCTGCCTTTTCAGTCACAAATAGATTCCATTCCCCTGATTCTATAGCTTTGCATACGCTAGAGGGCTTATCCTCTCGCCAGTTGGAATAAAATACATTAAATATCTCATCACCTAACTGTGCCCTATAACCTTCATAAATGCTCTCCCATGCAGCTTCTGCTATTTTAGCTACGTCTTTTAAATCTGATATATCTCCCTTTCTGATATACAT
>JAAZLT010000184.1 GCA_012799205.1 Clostridiales bacterium | reverse complement strand
TTTATTACCGAATACTATTCTACATTTCTATTCAAAATCCTTCCTAGAAATATATTTGTAATAAAGATACATGATTTTATAAAATATTATGATCTGCGCCTTTTATGAATAATCGCCAGCATTAAGCTGGCGATTTTCAGTTTACGATTTAGTTTTTGTTTCATCATATTCAGGTATGCATTATTTCACTATTCTTGAGTATTGTCCCTTGGTAATAAAATAAAACATTCCATAAACCACTGCATAAGCACCATACATTACAGCCGAGAAGGATAGAACTGTGAGGTAAGAATTATCAACGGGTATCATGTTAGAAAATATCATAGTATCAGCTGCCTTCATAGCAAACATGCTATGGATAATACCAATTAAAAGAGGGATTAAGAAAACCGGGAACAGTCTTTTGGTTATAACTTTTTTCTCTACCCTAGTATCCATCCCTATTTTTCTAAGCATCTTATACTGATGCTGTTCTTCCTCTGCCGCCATTATCTGCTTAAAGTATAGAAGACTTGCTGTCATCAATATAAATATAACGCTCATAAAAAAGCCAATAAAGCATATCAGACCAAAAGTCTCTAAAGATTCGTTGTAATGATCATATGCAGTTCTATAGCTTCCCACCTTGCCCGACAGTATTTCTGTTAACTCATCATTTAAATCCCTTGATTTTAATGGATTTTCAAATCTAAATACGGTTACCTTATCTAAAGGGGCCCCGCCTTTATCTGTAGCTAGAATATCACCAGCCTGTAAAAGGGCATCAAAATCTCCATCGTTTAACACAAGGGTGTCAATAGCGCCAAAGGATACTGCATCCTTATTAGATGTAGAGGTAATTTTGATTGTTGCATTAGGGAAAGTCAGTGTTTGCCCATATATTGCTTCTTCAAAATTCCCAAGCATAATTGGATAAGCAAACATGGCCTCACCAGCTTTTATAGAGACGGGTTTAATGTCGCTCCTAGATACGGATATCAGCTTATTGTATTCCGATTCCGAATACACCCTAAAATATTGATCTTCATCCGGCCGATATTCAATATCATTAAATACTATAGGCTCCATCTTTGGACTACATTTATATCGCTGGGTGGTGTATTCATCCATAATCTTTGTATTATGCTCTTTAAATGCCCTATGAACATCATCCAAGAGCTCTTCCTGTCCGCCATAGAAATACATATCATAGTTGATAATATCATAGGTGTTTTTTTCTACACTCTTATAGAGCGTAAACCCTGTGGCTATAGCAGTTGTAGCTACAGCGGATAATACTGCAATGGTAGCCATAACCGATCCTATTGACTTGATTCTATGGGAAAACATGGATGTGGAGATTAGGTTGACACCTTGATAATACCTTCCTTTATTCCTTTTTATCAAATTTAAAACCTTGGGCAACCCACCCCAAAAGAATAGGTATGTACCACTTGTTACTAAAACTAATATTGGTATTGCCGCAACCACTAAAAAATAATCGTTTATTGATGCCAGATAATAGCCGGTACCAATTAGCAAAAGGGATAAAATCAGAGCAAATATCGAACCTTTTGAGTTACCCTCCGATACCTTATCTGCCTTAAATAAATCCACTAGTTCGAACTTATTTATGACCCTTAGGCCCGACAAACCCATTACGCAGAATATAGCTGTAAAAATAAGTGTAGTCATATATATGGCTTTCGGAGCTATGGTAAATTCAATATCACCAGTGAAAGAGGCTAACGAAATGTCCAATAAAATCATGGCTGTTAGTTTTGAGAGAAATATACCAACTCCTATTCCTATAACCAATGCTACAAAACCTACAATCATGGTTTCCATAAAGAGTAATTTCCCTATTTTGCTATTGGTCATACCAAACAAGGAATAGGTAGAAATCTCCTTCTTTCTCGCCTTAATAAAGCTATTGTTAGAGCTTATAAGAAAAAACATAACAAACACCATGATGATGACGCCAAACACCGTCAACAAAGCTCTATATCTATCATCATAGGTAAATGCGTCTGTTACATATTCGTTATCCAGTAAGGCTAGAAATGAATATGTGGTAAATACGCTAAAGCTCAGGGAAAGGAAGTATATAACATATCTTTTAAAGTTACGTTTTATATTGCGAAAAGCTAAAGTGGTGAGCTTCATTGCCTCTCACCCCCAAGGACACTCATAACATCTATGATGGAGTCAAAGAACTTCTTTTTATCATCTCCTGCATAGAGTTCATTGTATATCTCTCCATCTCGAATAAACATTATCTTGTGGCAATAGCTAGCAGCAAATACATCATGGGTTACCATAAGAATTGTCGCTTTATACTCATTGTTTATAAAAGTTAAGAGATCTAATAAATCCTTTCCTGATTTGGAATCAAGG
The DNA here is from genome assembly GCA_012799205.1 of Clostridiales bacterium. GTDB lineage: Bacteria > Bacillota > Clostridia > Caldicoprobacterales > Xylanivirgaceae > JAAZLT01. The sequence continues at coordinate 3,156 of JAAZLT010000184.1, read as the reverse complement.
TTTCCTGTAGGTTCATCTGCAAGAATTAACCTGGGATTGGTAATCAGAGCCCGGCAGGCGGCGGCACGTTGTTGTTCCCCTCCTGATACTTCATAAGGGTATTTGTCAAGTATTTCTATAATACCCAAATCCCTTGCAATACTATCTAGTTTACTCTTCATAGCCCGAGTTTTATATCCTGCTAGTGCTAGTGGTAGTATGATATTCTCCTTTAGGGTCATTGTTTCTAACAAATTAAAATCCTGAAAGATAAAGCCTATTTTCTTCATTCTATGCTCTGCAAGCTGGTTTTTATTAAGGTCTGCTATATCCTGACCATCCATAATAAATCTACCTGTTGTAGGCTTGTCTATACTACCTAAAATGTTAAGAAGGGTAGTCTTGCCCGAACCCGATGCCCCCATTACGCCAATAAATTCACCTTCGTTCACTTCAAAGCTAATGCTCTTTAACGCCATATACTGTTTTGAACTTTTCTTGGAGCCATAAACTTTACTAATATTTTGCACTTTTAGTATCTGCATTTATTTTACCTCCATGATCTTCTATATGAGATGATTATATCCCATATAAAGACTGGGCAAAATCGAATTTGCTTACACTTTGGTATGCAATCTTACATTTTTGTCATATAGTGTTCCTCTACAATAAGTAACTTAGTTGAATCGGGTGTAACGAAAAAAGTGGAGAAATTCATGGAAATCACATTGCGGGAAGGGGCTTAGCCTAATAGCTCTAGTGATTGGAATAATATTCTCCACTTAAATTAAATGCACCCGGTTGAATTTGCTTTTTAAGAGATAACCATCTGATGCAGCGTACTATTCTCAATAAAGGTTAGATGGAAGGTAGCAGATTGTCCATATTGGGATTCTACCGTTAATCTATGCCCCAGCCTATCACTCAGCTTCTTGGAAAGATATAGTCCGTACCCCGTAGCTTTCATACCGTTTCTGTCTTCAGATGAGGTGTAACCTTTATTAAATACCTGTCCAATATCCTTTTGTAATATCCCTTTTCCGCTATTTTTAATGGATATGGTAATCTCATTCTCTACTTTATCAGTACTAATGATAATATCACCATTATTGGGTGTATATTTTACAGCATTGGATATAATTTGAGATAATATATATCCACTCCACTTTTCATCTGTCAACACATCATATGCATCACCTAAAATAGAAATATTCAGTTTCTTATAACTAAAAAAGTTGGAATAGCCTTTTAGTGTATGGGCAATTAGTTTCTTGGTACTAATCTTTTCTATTTTATAATCATCATGAAGGCTATTGCTCTTGATCTCATAGAAAACCCTTTGCACCGACTGCTCTACTGAAAAGAGTTCTGTATCGACACCTTGATAAAAACCACTTGGAATATCCTGTTCATGATTTTCTAATATAAGCCTTATAGCCGAGATTGGAACCTTTACATCGTGAATCCACTTTGTAATAAACTCCAGCTGGTCTGAAAACTTAGTGCTTACATGGGCTTTAAAATCTTCATATCTTACTGCCATATTATGAATCAGTTTAGCATATTCCCTATCCATAGGATATGAAAACTCGTCCACATCTTGGGAGGAAGTATTTAAACTGCAATATTTCTTGAATTTCTTAACACGATAACAGGAAATTCCATAATCCATGGCTACAAAGATGAGAAATAGTATCACCCATCCCGCCATAATATAGTTAGCATTTGACTTGGTGATATTAAAGCTTGTATCCAACTTATAGACTATAACAGAAAACGTAAAGGTAAAAATGATGAATATATATGTTATCCATCTTTCCTTTAAATACTTTATAAAGCTCATATCAACCTGTATCCACTCCCTTTGCTGGTTTGTATGTAACCCTCTAGGCCAATGGCTTTGAGTTTTCTGCGCAAGCGATTTACATTAACGGTCAGAGTATTATCATCCACGAAGCTCTCATCATCCCACAAAGCCCTAATAAGCCGAGTACGGGTAACAACCTTGCTTCCATTTCTCATCAGCATGGATAATATTTTGCCTTCGTTGGGTGTCAACTCAATCTCCTTTTCTCCGGAAATAACCTTTAAGCGCTCTATATCAAATATCATATCCTTATATTGCTGTAGACTTAAAGTTTGGTCGCTATAGGAATAGGCTCTACGCAGCGCGGCTTGAACTTTTGCAATAAGTAAATCCATGGAGAAAGGCTTTTCTATATAATCGTCTCCGCCCTGGGATATGGCTCTAATTTTATCACTATCAGTATCCCGAGATGAGATAAATATAATAGGGATATTGGAAAGTTGCCTAATCTTTGCACACCAATAAAAGCCATCATAAAAGGGCAAATTAATATCCATCAGTACAAGGTGGGGTTGAAAGGAAGTGTAATCTGATAATATATCATCAAAGTTTTGTATCTTGAGAGTAATATACCCCCACTTATTTAATTTTTCCTCTATAATAGTGGATATTGTTGTATCATCCTCTACTATTAATATCTTGTACATCTTTCACCACTCCAATGTAGTACCTACCATCGTTTCAACAATTTCTATTATATCATGGAGGACAACAATGACAAAACAAAAATACCAATGTGTTTTTCATAATCTTTGTTACTTTTCTTGTTTACATTTATCTAATTTGTGATATAATAAAAATGAAGGTAATCGGTATCGCATTGGTGCGATTACCCTTCCGAGTGTTAAATTAATTCAATCACTCTGCGGGCGAAGGCAGGGTGATTATTTTTTTGATCCTAATATTGCCTTAATTATGGCAATAATCAAGGAGTCTAGCGTTACAACGAACATACTGCTCTAAACCAATTACCTTTGCTCTAATTATATCATAAAATACACCCTTATCCAAATAGGGTAAGGATATGTCAATCACACTATCCCCTTATAGCCTCCAAAGGACTCATATTTGTAGCTTTATTAGCTGGGAAAATGCCGGCTATTATTCCGACTATAATGGCAACACCTATGGCAGCCATATCTAGCCATAAAGGAATGACCATCTTCATACCTGCGCTAAAATGCATTCCCAAAAAGACAGTCTCCTCGGTGCCGATGCTTATAGTGTATGCAAATATATGAGAAAGCAGCACTCCTGCCAAGCCGCCTAGCAACCCGATCATGGCTGCTTCCACTAAAAAAATACCCCTG
>JAAZLT010000183.1 GCA_012799205.1 Clostridiales bacterium | reverse complement strand
GATGCGCTTAGCAACCCAGATTTAAAAGTAATAGTTCAAACAGCACCGGCGGTTAGGGTTGCTTTAGGTGAAGAGTTTGGAATGGAGATGGGCACGAGGGTTACAGGGAAGATGGTTACGGCCCTTAGGCGAATGGGATTTGACCGTGTCTTTGATACCGACTTTGCAGCGGATCTAACAATTATGGAGGAAGGAACTGAGCTACTTGGTAGGATTAATAATGGTGGTAAACTACCTATGATTACCTCCTGTAGCCCAGGATGGATAAAATATTGTGAACATTATTATCCTGAATTTTTAGATAATTTATCTTCCTGCAAATCACCTCATGAAATGATGGGTGCTGTAGTAAAGACTTATTATGCCAAAAAGAATAATTGGGATCCATCTGAGGTATATGTTGTATCAATTATGCCCTGTACAGCAAAGAAGTTTGAATCGCAAAGGCCAGAGCTAAAGGCTACAGGTTATCCGGATGTAGATGCTGTTCTTACAACAAGGGAAATGGCTAAAATGATTAAGCAATCAGGCATGGACTTTGTAAATTTACCTGATGAAGAGTTTGATCCAGCCCTTGGGGACTCTACTGGAGCCGGAGTTATATTCGGTGCCACAGGTGGAGTTATGGAAGCAGCATTAAGAACTATAAGCGAAATTGTAACAGGAGAGACTCTAGAAGATATAGAGTTTCACGATGTAAGAGGTATAGAGGGTATAAAAGAAGCAGAGATACCTCTTGGAGATATGACTGTAAAGGCAGCGGTTGCTCATGGAACTGCTAATGCCAAGGCCTTATTAGAGAGCATTAAGGCCGGAGAAAAGGAATATCACTTTATCGAAATAATGGGATGCCCTGGTGGATGTGTAGCAGGTGGTGGACAGCCTATAGTTAAGGCTAAGACATATATGGATAAAGACCCTAGAGTTGAAAGGGCCAAAGCTATATATGAAGAAGATAGGAATCTGCCAAAGAGAAAATCTCATGAGAACCCTATGGTTAAGAAACTATATGATGAGTTTTTAGGAAAGCCAAATAGCGAAAAGGCACATAAGCTTCTCCATACTCATTACTATGAACGAGAGATATACTAGACTTTACCTCATTTTAATATAAATATAAAAAAGCCCCCACACAATCTCCTACGAGATGGGATGGGGGCTTTTCCTTCTATTATGTTACCACTTTTTATAATAAAGTTTAACTTAGATCATTTTGGTTATATATAAAGTATAATAGAAATATTTAAAGGAGGCCATATAATGAAGGTAGCTATATTAATAGAGAACATGTTCGACGAACGAGAATTTATATACCCCTACTATAGGCTTCTAGAAGAAGGCTATGAAGTTCATATTGTAGGGACTGATAAAGATACAGTATATTCTTCTAAGGTAGACCTCACTGTAGAGAGTACCCACTCATCTAGGGAAATATCAGCAAAAGACTATGATGGGGTTGTAATTCCAGGAGGGTTTTCCCCAGATTATATGAGAAGATCCAAGGCAACGGTTGACTTTGTCAAAGATATGGACAGGGATAATAAGGTGATAGCTGCAATTTGTCACGGCCCTTGGATGATGGCATCATGCTGCGACCTAAAGGACAGGAATGTCACCTCATTTTATGCTATAAAAGACGATCTAATAAATGCTGGTGCAAATTATCTAGATGAGGAAGTAGTAGTAGACAAAAATTTAATAACCTCTAGAACACCTGATGATCTCCCGGCATTTTTGAGTAAAATAATTGAGACATTAAATTCCTAAGAGATTGTAATAGATTATAAGCTTGTTATGGATTGATTTATACAAAAGGTGACCGCCTAAGTAGGTGTTCACCTTTTTTGTAAATCCCTATGAGTAACCAGATCTAAATTAGTATAATAGTATGTATATAGGAGATTATAGGTAATAAAATACAGGTAGAACTGTAAGACGGAGGCGCCCTATATGAAATGGACTATAAGGAATATAATATATATCACTCTAGGGTTTTTGTTTCTAATTATAGGCGGTATTGGCGCAGTATTGCCAATATTACCAACTACGCCATTTTTATTGCTAGCTTCATTCTTTTTTGCAAGAGGATCGGAGCGGTTCAATAATTGGTTTATATCTACTAAGATATACAAAAACAATATTGAAAGCTTTATACAGTCACGGTCTATGACCTTAAAAACAAAAGTGAGGATCTTAAGCCTCGCATCTGCCATGCTACTTTTGGCAATCTATCTGGTAGATAATATATATGCTAGAATAGGTATTGCCTGTATAATGGCATATAAATATTATTATTTTATATACCATATAGAGACATTATATACAAATAAAAAAGAACAGATACAACGGATAAATTTGCAAGGAGGACTTTCCGATGATAAATAATACAGATCTAAAACATTTAGAAAGATGCGTTGAATTGGCAGAAAAGATGCGCCTGCTACATAAGCAGTTTTATGAAGAAAACCGATAAATATATATATAATTGAGCTAATCGTGCTGAGATATGATAATATGCCATAATATTGGCATAAGGCATTTAAAATGTTATAATAGGTATGTAATAAAAATTGAATAAGCGGAGGGGTGGAGGGTGGATATATGGTATGGGAGGTTGCTCTGAGATTATTTCTAGTTACACTCATGGGTGGGCTTATTGGTCTAGAAAGAGAGTTTGTAAACAGACCAGCTGGGTTTAGGACGCATACACTTGTCTGCCAGGGAGCGGCTTTAATAATGCTTACAGGCAAATATCTGATGCACAATTATAATCATATTGTTAATTTAGACCCTGCAAGATTAGGGGCCCAAGTAGTGAGTGGTATAGGCTTTCTAGGCGCCGGCACTATTATGAATGATGGACATAGAGTACGGGGGCTTACCACAGCCGCAAGTCTATGGGTAGTAGCAAGTATCGGGCTTTCTATAGGAGCTGGTTTTTATGCAGGAGGCGTTATTGTATTTATTTTGGCATATTTCACGCTAGTGTCTTTGAAACACTTTGAAAAGTACTTCGGGAAAAGAGGCGGGCTTTTAAATATATCCATGACAATTGAGGATATTCCCGGACAGTTGGCTAAAGTGGCAGATGTCATGGGAAGGTTTAAGGTGCAGATAAAGGACATAGACATAAGAGGCACAGATGGAGCATTTATGGATGTAGTATTTTATGTAGCTCTACCACATACAATGAATAAACATTTATTACTTGCTGAACTTAAACAATTAGACGGTATAGAGATGGATAGAATTTCATGATACGTATATCAAATACGTAGTATATTGTATATTACAAGATGTTGCCAGTATATCATATGTATAAATAGTATATATGGAGTATATTTATAAATCCTTTATGAGTAATTTTGTATAAAGGGTTTATTTTTTATCTAAAATGGATTATAATCTTCTTTAGGTAGTATGGGATAGACATTTTTAATACATTTTTATTATAGTTTTGCAGCATGGAAGGATGGGCTTATTTTTATATCTTTCAAAAAACTGATTATATGCACTCATATCTACCAAAATAGACATTATTG
>JAAZLT010000182.1 GCA_012799205.1 Clostridiales bacterium | reverse complement strand
TGCTTGAGTGTAGTCCAATTTTTCTCTATTAAGTCCATTCTCTCTTGCCTATCTCCCTTTTCTGCTAGTATATCTTGTTCTTTCAGATTGAATATTTCCCCAGCTAAATTCCCAAAACCGTCTTTAATCCTCTCTCTCCATTTTTCTGTATCAAATTCTAAGTATTTACCAGAATTTTTTATTTGATTCAAACTTTGCTTAAATAAGAAATCGTAGGCCTCTATTATCATCAGAGTCCCTACACCTACCTTATTTCCATGGAGCCATTTTGTGGCTACATCATTTTCTAAAAACTTCATCTCAATATAATGGGATATTTGATGTTCTGAGCCGGATGCTGGTCTCGAATGACCTGCAAGCCCTATACATAGTCCAGCTAAAATGAGCCCCTCCATAATAGCCCTAATGGCATCTTCAGTCCTAGATGTAAGCTGAGGTGCTACCTCTACACATTTTTCTATTGCATTTCCTACAAGCCCTGCAATATTGGCGCAATAGGGTTCCTCTCTTTCTATGCCCAATATATTAGACATTCTCCAGTCAGAAAGTGCAGTATATTTACCTAGTACATCCCCTAATCCTGCTTGGAGCATATGCATAGGGGCTTCCTTCATTATATTAATATCAGCTATTATAGATGTTGGATATACCCCTGGAAAATTTGTTTTAACACCCCTTCTTATAAGAGGAGATATTATAGATGTATAGCCATCCATAGAAGGCGCCGTGGCTATAATAACATAGGGTATCCCTGTCCTTTTGCTTACATATCTTGTTATGTCATTTAAAGTTCCGGATCCTATCGTCAAAATGAGGTCCGGTTCGCTACCAAGTTCTAATAAAAAGGCCCCTAAAGAATCTGTATCTGCAACTAAAAATTCATCATCATATACAAACACTTCAACTACAAAGTCCTTGGATAATATATCTTTTACTATGTCCCCAGCTACCCTATATGTATTCCTGTCCGCCACTATGAGTATCTTTCTACTCTTATATTTACAAAGTAGTTCCGGTAAATCCCCTAATATATCCGGGTCTATAATTATGTCGCCAATCTTCACTTCATGTTGCCTGCCACAATCACAATAAAAATTTATATCTAGAAGTTCTTCCACTGAAAGTCTTTTGAGATCTATCATAAATCTTTACCTCCCTCTTGGAAAACTATTTTATATTTAATGCCATTCCTATCTATTATATACTAGCCATCACTTATTTCTTCTACATCAAGAATATAATTCTCACTACGTCAAATCAAGAAAATGCATTTATCTAACGTAGTGAGAAAATAGGTTACATTAAAATTTCTATTTTATACCTAGTAGAGCTCTACTGGGCGTCCCAGCTCATAGGATTGTGCTGCACAATCTAACATATTTATAATTTCTAGAGCATCGTCAAGTGATAAAGAGGCTTCGCCAGTTGTGAAAAATTTATATATCTCTCTAAGCTGGTCTCTATATATAGTACTGCTATCGACTATAAATGAACTATTACCATCCTTAGATCTTAGGGAGCCACCATATGCGTAATCGCCCACTGTAAGTTCTGCGATAGCCCTTCTATTATCTGGATACTCAATAAGTACTACAGCGCCAGCGTCGTCCCTTCTTGTATCTACACTTATAGCTCCTCTTCCCATAGCCCTTTGAATCATCTCAAAACAATGAACACCATACCATACGATACCGCTTCCTACTGGTGGAATGCCCAAAGGCCCGTAGCAATATGCCTGATTGGGATTAGATACTACGTCGCAGGCCTCAGTTAACTTGGGAGAGAACCGGAGACTAGAGCTTGATATTACCCTTACATCATTTTCTTTAGCTAGATCAAATATCTTTTTTCCGTTCTCATAATTATCAGCTAGAGGTTTATCTAGAAAAATAGGTTTACCTAAATCCACACATTTTTTAAAGTACTCAAGGTGATAGGCAGGATCGTTTATCTCAAGCATAATGGCATCACAATCGGAGACAGCCTCGTCAAAATCCTCTGTCACATTTATACCCCAAGATTCAAGTTGGGCTTGCCTTTCATTTAACACATCTTCATCCGTAAAGGGAGTCATAAATCTTAGGCATGAAACCGCCCTCATACCCTCTACTTTTTGTTCATCTGCAACATCCGGTGATTGCATTCTACGAGGAAATTCCACTGAATGACTTGTGTCTAGGCCTATAATGGCTACTCTAATCTCATCTTTCATTACTATCAACTCCTCAGCTTATTTTATACAATTATAGCATAAAAAAGTTGTCCTTGCATTTACTTCTAAAACCCATTATACTGATATGTAAGCGCTTACATATCTAAAGGAGGTTTTCTCAGTGGATATTAAAAGAATATACAGTGAATTGCTAGATGTGCAGTTGAGTGTTGATGCTTTGAGAGAGCGTGTAGATGAATTGGGTATATACTCTAATTCAATACAAGAAAAGAATGGTTCTATTTTGTTCTTAGTTAGAAGCGACAATGGAAAAAGACTTGTAGTTTTAAAAGAAGGACCCGTATTTGATTCCTTTGAGGGCGAGGAGCTTATCAAGGGAGGCGTTAAGATCTGTCCATTAAATGAGGCAAACAGCAAAGTCTTGAGAACTTTATTCCCATATACGGCCCCATCATCCCATAGTGAACATCCCATTACAATAGGCTTAGGTGATAGATTGGGCCTTGCATCTGTTGGCCATATAAGGCTTGTAAAAGATTATCCCGTATTTCCTATACTGGCGCAGCAATCCATAAGAGAGCTAAACCTAACCGATAGAACATATAATGATGTGCTAAACTCTGCCTCTTGGGCAGTATTTCAAGAAGGGTATACTAAGGGCTTTGGTGCTGATGGAGACCACTTAAAAACCCCTGAAGAAGTCGATATGGCGCTTGATAAAGGATATACGATGCTTACACTGGATTGTTCAGAGCATATAGATAATGATATTCCAGATGACAGTCCTAGCGATATTAGGTCCAAATATAATGCACTTTCAAGAGAGATCCGAGAAAGGTTAGAAGAAAAATATCTTGGAAAGACCTTTGATATAACTGATGATTATAGCATAAGTTTTTCATTAGATGATCTTATGAAAGTAGTCCTCGTATATATAGACGCCATTGATTTTACTATTGAAATCTATAATAGACATATTAAATCCTTAAATAGACCCATAGACTTTGAAATGTCCATAGACGAGACCCTTACATCTACATCACCTGAAGCGCATTACTTTGTAGCGAAAGAGCTAATAGACGGTGGAGTAGAAATCACCAGCCTAGCTCCAAGATTCTGCGGTGAATTTCAAAAGGGTATTGACTATATAGGTGATATTGATCAATTTACAAATGAGTTTACGGCCCATTTTGCTATAGCAGAACATTTTGACTATAAGATTAGTGTGCACTCCGGCAGTGATAAATTCAGTATATTTCCCATAATAGGCGATGTTACACAGGGCAGATATCATCTGAAGACTGCGGGGACCAACTGGCTCGAGGCTATGAAGGTTGTAGCTATAAATGAACCAGATCTATATAGGGAAATTCACGAATTTGCATTAGAAAACCTAAATGAGGCAAAGGCATATTACCAGATAGGTGCCGATACGGATAATATCCCATCATTAGACACTCTATCTGATGAAGAACTTCCAGCGCTATTTGATAATCCTGATAGCAGACAGGTAATACACATAACATACGGCCTTATTTTGCAGGCCAAAGATGAAGATGGCAGCTATGTGTTTAGAGATAGGCTATATGGGATATGGAATAGATATGAGGATGATTATGCAGATCTTTTAATAGAACATATAGGCAAGCATTTAGAGTCATTACAAATTGATAAAAGCTAGATCAATGAAGTTTTAAATGGAGCAATCCATGATCTATAAAAATTAGAATAGGGCTGCAAAGAAACTTGTTATTTGATCAGTTTCTCTGCAGCCCCTCTTTGTTAATCTTAGATTCTATATCTTCTTCACTTGAATTTCTATACTACCCTTTATGCTCTCACCAGGTTCTATATATATAGTCCCTGTATCTTCTATGTTCATCTCTGCCATATTAAATGCATTATTACAGTTGGTAACAGGCTCTATTGCAAAAAATTCCCTATTAACCTCTGGACAATAGATTATGCCATGGGTAAATATACTGTCCTTTTTCATTTTTAAGACAATATTAGATCCAGGCCACTCTATAGCTATATCGCCATCGTCAATAGCAAAGCAGTTATCTAAAAAGTCGTCTGCAAGCACTTTCCCGTCTGAAAAGTCAAGCCCATCATCCACATCTACATAATGCCCTGTAGGTATTGTATCCTCTCCAGGGTATATTCCTTTAATAGGCATAGTGAGAATCACCTCTTCATCTGAGCTTGTAAGTTTCCTCATAAAGTATGGATGTATCCCCATTCCACCTGGCATGGTGGACATTCCTATGTTTTTTAATATCATATCTATAGATATAGTATTTTCATCTAGGAATCTATACCCTACTTCGGAATAAAACGGAAATGGCCATGATATATCATCAAAGTCTTCACTGCAAAAAGACATTATAGCCTCTGTGCAGCTTTCAGACTTAATATTTAAAGCTTTATTTCTGACCTCTCCATGGATCGTATGCCCATCTAGGTTATTGATCTCTAATATATATTCTCTACCCTTAAACCTTAATATGCCATTTTCTATTCTGTTTGAAAAAGGTATCATATTAAACGATGCAAAGTCCCCAGGAAGTTCCTTCTCTAGTGAAGATATGGGAGTGGGTCTCATAATATGGACCCACTCTTCATTATATTTGTACTCCATAGAGAATATACTGCCGCCTACTTTAGGCGATACCACCAATTTAAGTTTATCACTTTTAAGTGTTATAGTATCTTTCATATCTCTATACCTATTCCTCTTCAAATTTTGATCTATCCACCCATAAGCCGAGAGCTGGATTACTTATATAAAAAACTTTTTCCCCACTATCTAGCGTATTATATCCATCCTTTAGTTTCTTTGGATTGTATAATTTATAGGCCTCTTCTAAATCCATATACTTAAACCCAACACTCTCAACTTCTTCTTTAGTAAGATGTCCAGCAGCATATGTTATATTAAACCTGCCATCAGATGAGCCATGTATGAGATGCGCTGCCACAGATTGATTGGTCTTTAAGTCATCTTCTTCGTTGTAGAGCTCTAAAACTCTATCCCTTCCTACATAGCCATATTTGGCAATTAATTTATCTATCTCTTTATCCTCGCCAAACTGACGTACTCCTGGCGCTAAAACTATAAGGTCTCCGCCATCAGCAATGGCCATCCTAGTCCTATATACAGATTTATTTCCAAGCCAGGTACTCTTAAACTCTCTCTCATCTAGATAGACTACAACCTTTTCAAAGGGCTCATCTACAAATGTCAAATTCTTCTCTTGACTTAAATCAACCCCTGCCTCAAAGGTATCTCTGCCCCTGCCAATGAACAGACCATTTATTGCGATTTGGCTCTCTACCTCTGTGGTTGCGGTGAGTATATATAGTAGGGGCATATCCTTTGTATACTTTTCTTCTGCATAGTCAAATACCCTTCTCACAGGCGAATGATCTTTACCCATTAACCTTTCCATACCATATACTGCTCCCAGCATATGGCTACTATCAATCATGTTCTTCCCACCACAGCCTACAAAAATGTTTTTACTATAGTTAGCCATGCCCACAACTTCGTGGGGAACTACCTGACCTATAGATAGTATGGCATCATATTTGCCACTGACTAAGAGCTTATTGACCTCTACATCTATGGATTCATCCATTAACCCCTCTGAGACTTCCTTTACATACTCAGACGGTATCTCGCCAATCTTTACTATGTCATCTCTCCAGTTATGATCGATAAATATATCCCTTGGAATCTCATCTCCAAACATCTCAGAGATCTCTTCATCAGTCATAGGCATATGTGTACCTAAGGCTGGTAATATATCTATATTACAACAGTCTTTTAATAGATCATAATATATGGCTGTTAGTTTTCCTGCGCCAGAGTGAAAACGTGTAAAATCCGGCGGTATTATTAATACATTTTCTAAGCCTTCTCCTAAGCCTTCAATGGAACTTTGAAGTGCCTCCCTTAGCTGCTCATCTGTGAGGCCAAACTTATCATCGCTTTTAAGCTTTATATTTATCATATAGATACCTCCGATTTCTATATTTAAGCTCCTACCTTTAATTTTATATAAAAGTAGGAGCCCCTATGTCTTATACTCCTGAAAATGCCGAGAATCCACCATCAATAGGTACTATAGTTCCGTTCACAAAGGAAGATGCATCAGATGCAAGCCAAAGGATTGCGCCTATTAAATCTTCCGGTTTACCGTACTTATCCATAGGTGTATGGGTCTTTATAGAATGGCCCCTTGGAGTATCGCCTCCGGTCTCCTCATCCACCAATAGAAAATAGTTCTGCTGGGTCAACAAGAAACCTGGTGCTATAGCGTTAACTCTAATATTCTTGGAATAATTTTGATTAAGATCTACAGCCATCCACTTTGTAAAATTATCTATCGCCGCCTTAGCTGCACCATATCCAACAACTCTCGTTAGGGGCCTAATTGCTGCCATAGATGATATATTGATTATATTTCCCTCATCCTGGTCTACCATTATCTTCCCAAATACCTGGGTTGTAAGGACTGTTCCCATAAAGTTTAAATCGAATACCCATTCCAATGCTTCAATAGGAAGATCAAAAAAACTCATATCATCGCCAGTAGTGGCATCTGCCCTGTTTCCGCCAGCACCATTTATAAGAATATCTACCCTACCATATTTATCCATTACTGCATCGCGGGCCTTTAAAAGACTATCCTTGTCTAAAACGTCTACTCCCACTCCTATAGCATCCCCGCCATCTTCCACAATCTTTGTTGCAACTTCCCTAGCTCCTTCTTCCGCTATATCTAAAACTGCAACCTTTGCGCCTCTACTACCTAATTGAGTCGACATCTCACTGCACAACACACCTGCGCCCCCTGTAATAACAGCAACCTTACCTTCTACATCAAAGCTTACACTCATCTATAATGCCTCCCCGCACTTTTTATATATGACGCTTTTATATATATGATAATCCATCTAGACAGAGCTCAAACAATTCTTATTCAATTATTCTATCCAATCGGTATGAAAATTTCCTTCCATATCTATACGTTCATAAGTATGGGCACCAAAATAGTCTCGTTGGGCCTGAATAAGGTTTGCAGGAAGCCTATCCCTTCTATAAGAGTCATAATAAAATAGAGCTGAGCTAAAACAGGGAATCGGTATGCCGTACATAGATGCTGTTGATACAACGCGCCTCCAACCGTCTTGCCCCTCTTCAACTGCAGATTTAAAATAATCATCTAAAAGTAGATTGTCCAGATCCTTGTCTTTCTTATAGGCCCTCTCTATATCATTTAAAAATTGGGCCCTTATTATGCATCCGCCTCTCCAAAGTAGTGCAATATTTCCAAGGTCCAAATTCCAATTATATTCTTTAGAAGCCTCCGCTAGTAGGTCAAATCCTTGAGCATAAGAGCATATCTTAGATGCATAAAGTGCTTTGCCTATATCTTCTATAAACTGCTCTTTGTCTATCTCTAAATTAGAGCTCTCAATAGAGGGACCGTTTAATACTTTAGATGCAGCTACTCTTTCTTCCTTCATGGCAGACATGCATCTTGCAAACACTGCCTCTGCAATAGTTGGCGCTGCAACTCCAAGTTCTAATGCATTTTGAGAGGTCCATTTTCCTGTTCCCTTCTGCCCTGCACGATCAACTATTACATCGACTATTGGTTTTCCAGTCTTATCATCTACCCTGCCCAAAATATCTGCTGTTATCTCTATTAGATATGAATCTAATTCGCCTTCATTCCAGCTTTCAAAAACTTTTTGCATCTCCCCTGCGCTCATATCAAAAAGTTCCTTCATGAGAAAATATGCCTCACTGATAAGCTGCATATCCCCATACTCTATACCGTTATGTACTGTCTTAACATAATGTCCTGCACCATCTGGTCCGATATAGTTACAGCAACTGCTACCATCATCTACCTTGGCAGATATATCTACTAATATATTCTTTACCATGTCCCAGGCCTCTTTTGGTCCACCTGGCATAATACTAGGCCCTTTAAGTGCGCCCTCTTCACCGCCAGATACCCCGGCGCCTATAAAGTATATGCCTTTTTCTTCTAACTCTTTTGCCCTTCTAACAGTGTCCTCAAAGTAAGAGTTGCCGCCATCAATAATTATATCTCCCTCGTCTAAGAGCAGTATTAGATTTCCAATAACTGCATCTACAGGTGCTCCAGCCTTTACCATGAGCATGACCTTTCGTGGTCTGCTGAGAGATTCAATCAATTCTTCTAGAGTATATGTATCTATTATTCTCTCTTTACCCTTCGCGGTAGTGGCCATAAAATTTTCCGTAACTTTTGGTGATCTATTATACACAGACACAGAATAGCCTTTACTTTCCATGTTCAAAACAAGATTCTGACCCATAACTGCCAAACCTATAAGACCTATATCAGACTTTGCCATGTTTTCACACTCCTAATGTTTTCTATTGTAAGCGCTTACATACATTTTATCATCGACACAATTTTTAGTCAAATGTTTCGATGTTTCAAGCCGGTACTACTCTAAGTTCAACTCCCGGAAGTCTCCTTTCAATCTGCTTTATAATATTTTCATCATCCTTTGAGCTTGGACCCTCTCCTAAGATTATCACATCTATATTATTTTTCTTTGCATATTCTACAATCGTTCCTATAGTATCATCTGCCCTTAACACTGTCATCTCGGCACCGACAGTCTTAGATCTTTGAAACAGATACTCTACCGCTTCCCCCTCATCTGGGTTGCCCAAAAAATTATCTCCTATTTTAGCCACGTGAACGACTTTTAAGTCTCCTTCTCGCTTTATGGATATATTCCTCCCAACTTTAATTAAACGTTCACATGTCTTTTGCCTAGTCACACAGACCATAACTTTATTTCCTTTATTCACGATAAACCCCTCTTCGCCTTAATTTCTATATCTAGCTTACTATTACAATATATATTATATCGTATTTTATTGTAAAGTAAAACTAAAAACCTTCACCTAATACCTCTTTTACATCAGTCAATATTACAAAGGCTGCACTATCTATCTCGGTGATAATACTTTTAAGCTTTATAACTTGAAATCTATTTACTACACATAATATTACATCCTTATTCTTCATTGTATAGGCCCCTTTCCCTATAAGGATAGTAGCACCTCTATCCAGTTCTTTCAATATCCTTTCACAGATTATCTCTGCATGATCCGTAATTATAAAGAAGGCCTTTGCAGCCTCTAGCCCTTCTTGAATTAGATCTATCATTTTAGCAACTATAAATATAGCTATGAAGGCATATAGAGCCTCGTTTGGTCCAAATATTATTGCAGCAATTAGAACAATCAAAAAATCTATAAAAAATATCATAATGCCTATTCCTACGATGGGAAATGCATCATGTATAAGCTTTGCAAAAAGATCTGTACCACCTGTAGTAGCATTTCCAGATAAAGCTATTCCAAGGCCTGTCCCCATAAAAAGGCCTCCGTATATGGTTGCAAGTATGGGGGAGTCTGTAAGCGAG
>JAAZLT010000181.1 GCA_012799205.1 Clostridiales bacterium | reverse complement strand
TAGTTTCAAAGTATTTCAATAGGATAGGTGATTTACCATGGATATAAATTGGTACCCTGGGCATATGGCGAAGGCCAAGCGAATGATGGAAGAAAATTTGCGGCTTATAGATATAATAATTGAGCTTCTCGATGCACGGGCACCGAGGAGTAGTATGAATCCTGATTTGCAAAGATTATATAAAAATAAGCCAAGACTTATAGTGCTTATAAAATCTGATTTAGCTGATGAACAGATGACAAAAGAATGGCTAAAACATCTTAGAGGTACTAATGAACATGCGATAGATGTAAACTGTCTCGATAATAGATCCGTAAATAAGGTCAAAAGATGGGTAAATAATTTTGCCGATGAAAGACGTGAGGACTATAAAAAACGCCGGGGAATTAATAAGACCATACGGGCAATGGTAGTGGGCATTCCAAATGTGGGCAAATCTACATTTATAAATGCTCTATCGGGGGGGAGAAAGACGAAGGTTGGAAATAGGCCAGGTGTTACAAAGGGAAAACAGTGGATAGGAATTAGTCGATACTTTGAGATTTTAGATACACCAGGCGTTCTTTGGCCCAATATAGATAATGAGGAAGTAGCGTTTAATCTAGCATGCATAGGTTCTATTAGGGATGAGATAATTGACTTTGAAAAACTGGCGGTAAACCTTATAGAGATAATGAAAGAGAAATATCCTAAATATATATCTGATTATTATGGTTTAGATGATTTAAATATTCCATCTACGGAAATACTGCATGATATATGTAAAAATAGAGGCTGGTTAGGACAGGGCGGAGGAGTTAACACTAGATTAGGGTCTAGGCATATACTTAGAGATTTTCAAAGTGCAAAGCTTGGTAATATCACATTAGAGACTCCTTAATAACTTATACATATGAGGGATGAAAATGACACATGCACCATTGACATTTGAAAGGAAACTATGGGCTCAGGGACACAGGACTGTTGCAGGCATAGATGAAGCTGGCAGGGGCCCGCTTGCAGGCCCTGTGGTAGCAGCTTGTGTTGTATTGCCTATAGATGTAGAGATAGATGGTATATTTGATTCCAAAAAACTTTCACCTAAAAGGCGTGAACATCTATACGATATAATCTATGAGGTTGCAATTGCTGTTGGAGTTGGCAGGGTAGAGCACGATATAATAGATGAAATAAATATACTAAATGCAACGCGCAGAGCTATGGAAATATCAGTTCACTCCTGTGAAATTAAGCCAGATTATCTATTGATAGATGCGGTTGAACTATCAAAAATACATATTCCACAACAGTCTATAATCAAGGGAGATAATAGATCACAATCAATTGCTGCTGCATCTATAATTGCAAAGGTAACAAGGGATAGGGAGATGAAAAAATGGGATAAGATCTATCCGGAATATGGGTTTGCTAATCATAAAGGCTATAGCACAAAAAAGCATAGAGAGGCTATCCAGACATATGGTCTTTGTCCTATACATAGAAGAAGCTTCAATAAGAAATATCTACAGGCCAGTATATGGGAATTACAGGTGAGGGGATAGGGACAAAAATGAATAATATAGAGCTAGGTCGCTATGGAGAACAAGTTGCCAAGCATCACCTAATAGGCGGTGGATATAGGATACTTGCAGAGAATTTCACATGTAAAAGTGGAGAGATTGACATTATAGCTCAAAAAGGTGGATATATTATTTTTGTTGAAGTAAAAACGCGTAGGACCCTGTCATATGGATATCCGGGCCAGGCAGTGGATAGAAGAAAACAGATACGCTATGGGAAGATTGCATCTACATATATACGCCAAAACAGAATCTTTAATAAAAGCTACCGATTTGATGTAATTGAAATATATATAAAAGATAAGGGATCTCATACTATAAATCATATAGAAAATGCCTTTACACTGACGAATAAAGGGTATTATATGTGATTATCCTAGCAGGAGAATAGCTTTTACTTTTCAAATCTTTAAAATGTGCAGATATTTCGCTTAGTAAGGAATTAGAGAGTTAGAGCTTATCCATATCGTATATTACTCATATATTGCATCCGAAAATACATTTTTAAATATGATCCATGAACAATTGTAAGCTGATGATAGTGTAAAATATAAAGATGTTCTATGCGAGTTTATTCGAGATATTACGCAATATAGATCAGGTAGGGAGAACATCGAAGGCCCAAGGAATATGGTCGATATGCTAGAGCTTGTCAAAAGATATTATTATGACCCATATTTGCACACTCAAAAGTTTGTAGCCTTCGGGTGATAAAAAATAGCATTTATAAATGGCGTGTCAAGGGTGGCGGGCTTCAATAAAAAACCTAAATTTTTGTCCAAAGTATAGACATAGATCCAATGTATACTTAAGCATATAATATGGGCCAATTATCTATATAATCTAGCATTATCAAATATTTTTGTTAAGCTTGTAAAATTGAAGGATTATTTGTTATTTATCTAGAATACAATATACAATTAAATTTAATAGGCCACATTATTGAAAATGCTTTTCAACTTATAAGCATAGACTTTTATGCGTAAATTTGGGGGGATTTACTTTGTTTGCAAAGGTTAAAAGTGCAGGGGTTTTTGGCCTTGTTGGGTATCCCATAGATGTTGAGGTTGATATATCTAATGGGCTTCCAGCATTTGACATTGTGGGGCTACCAGATGCTGCTGTAAAGGAGTCGCGGGAACGGGTTAGGGCTGCTATAAAAAATAGTGGACTTGAATTTCCTATAAAGAGAATTACTGTAAACTTAGCTCCAGCCGATACTAAAAAGGAAGGTCCTTCCTACGATCTAGCAATAGCTATGGGTATATTGTTTGCATCTGGCCAGCTTCCCCTATCGTTTGATGATGATATTGTGTACTTAGGCGAGCTCTCCCTTGATGGGAGCTTGAGATCGGTAACCGGAATAATGCCTATGTTCACTGATATAAGTAAAATACATAAAAGATTTATCATACCTAGTTCAAATTCAAATGAAGCCTATCATATAAAGGGAATAGAAGTGCGAGTAGCTAATTCACTTGGGGAGCTTGTAGAGGGCATAAAAAGCGGATCATTTAGCAGCTTACCCTCTATTGATTCTAATAATTTTAAAGAAAACAAAGAGCAGTTATATGATATGGACTTTGCGGATATAAAAGGTCAACATGAGGCAAAGAGGGCAATGGAGGTAGCAGCCGCAGGCGGTCATAATATTGCGCTCATAGGTCCGCCAGGCTCAGGTAAGACGATGCTTGCTAAACGGCTACCTACAATATTGCCAGATCTTACATATGAAGAATCACTGGAGATAACTAAGATATATAGCGTTGCTGGCCTGTTAGATGATAGAGGATTAATAGTTAAACGGCCCTTTAGGAATCCTCATCATACGGCTTCAAAGGTTGCATTAATAGGAGGAGGGAGAACTCCACTACCAGGTGAAATAAGTCTAGCACATCATGGCGTATTATTTCTAGATGAGTTGCCTGAATTTAACAGAGATGTCTTAGAGGTGTTGCGCCAACCGCTGGAAGACGGAACAATATCTATCTCAAGGGCATATGGAACCGTGACCTATCCTGCCTCATTCATGTTTGTGTCTGCATTTAATCCTTGCCCATGTGGGTTTTATGGAGATCTGGGGGGAAGGGAATGCCGTTGTACGCCTTCGGAAATAGCCAGATATCTAGGGCGCATATCAGGCCCTTTGACGGATAGGATTGATATTCATATCGAAGTCCCTGCCATATCTTATGATAAGCTCACTTCAGATATACATGAGGAGAATTCTAGTAAGATTAAAAAGCGAGTGGATATAGCCAGGAAAATACAATTAGAACGCTATAGAGAGGATAGAATCTTTTACAATGATCAATTATCGGCTCGGCTCATAAGAAAGTATTGTCTGATGAGCAGCGAAGCAGAGACCATGTTAAAGGGAGCATTCACAATGCTTAATCTAAGTGCCAGAGCCCATAACCGGATTTTAAAGGTAAGTAGAACCATTGCCGATCTGGAGGGCTCTGAACTTATTGAAGAAGAACATATAGGAGAGGCCATACAATATAGAAGCCTCGATACCGAATATTGGCTATAAAAGCTTGTAATCGCGTCCAAGAGACATAATAGCGTCTTTAGATCTAATAATAGTATCTAGATCAGTACAGTAGGATACTCGGAAATACCCTGGAAAACCAAACCCTGTGCCGGGTACAAATAACAGATTATAATTTGTTGCATTATTTATAAACTCTATATCATCTTGGATCGGGGATCTGGGAAACAAATAAAATGCCCCCTGAGGTTTTATGCAATCGAATCCAGCGCTACATAGGTGATCATATAATACATCGCGTTTTTCCCTGTACTCTTTTATATTCACACTAGAATCTAGAGATTTTGAAATGACCTTTTGAAATAGTGCTGGAGCGTTGACAAAGCCAAGGGTTCTATTGCAAAATATAAGTGCGTCTACTAAGAGCTTTGAATCAGTGATGTTAGGGCTCACTGCAACGTATCCAATTCTTTCACCAGGTAGGGCTAGAGATTTACTAAAAGAATTTGCTAATATGCAATTATCAAATATGCTCAACAAATTAGGTAATTTAATATTATCATACACTAGTTGGCTATAGGGCTCATCTGATATTATAAAGATTTTGGAATTAAATTCTTTTTCCTTTCTCTCGATTAAACTATTAAGTTTAGTTAAAATTTCCTCAGAATATACCACACCTGTAGGATTATTAGGGGTGTTTAGTATTATTGCCTTTGTATCTTTTGTAATTTTTTCTTCAAATTCTGATATATCTAGTTGAAAGCTTTTTGGGTCTGCATTTACTATGACTGGAATGCCACCATGGTTATCAATATAGAATAGATATTCTACGAAATATGGTGCTACTACCATAACCTCATCACTGGGATCTAATATGGCTTTTAGAATGATATTTAAGCCACCTGCTGCCCCACAGGTCATAACTATATGATCTTTTAAAATAGGCAGGTTACTATCTTGCATAATCTTTTCTGCAATGGCTTTGCGTACATCATCAAACCCAGCATTACTCATATATTTATGTATGCCCGTTACATCTTCTAGTACAATATTCTTTAGAGACTCTTTGACTAATAGGGGTGGCTCCGGATCAGGGTTTCCAAGTGTAAAGTCGAACACATTTTTTGCACCGTATTTTTGTCTGAGTTTTTCTCCCTCTTCAAACATAGATCGAATCCATGAGGATCTACTCAAATTTTTCTTTATTTTCTTTGAAATCATATTAAGACCTCCATTGAAATGTTATAACATATTCTAACATATAGACCAGCATAGAGCCAACTAAAAAACATATTAGGGATATAAAAGAAGGAAAATACTAACTATTGTAGAATCACATTATTATGGATGGACAAATCAAATATAGCTAAATCTACATATAATGGGGGTTATATTATGGATTATAAGAAGAAGGCTTTCTGGATTTGGTTATCATCTATACCGGGAATTGGATCCAAACGATTTAATAAAATACTGGCGGAATTTCCAGGCCCCGAAGATGTCTGGAATGCATCAGAGATGGAATTAAATAAATATGTATTACCAATTGGAAAAAATGCTATAAATAATATAATCAAATATAAGCAAGATAAATACCTAAGGGATGCAGAAAATATAATGCAAAGAAAGGATATACAGGTTTTAATTTTAACAGATAGAGAATATCCATCTCTTTTAAAAAATATATATGCACCACCGCCTGTGCTCTATGTAAGAGGGAAACTACCTGATAGCGCCACAAATACAGTGGCTATAGTGGGCTCTAGACGAGCCTCCCAGTATGGTAGACAGATAGCAGAGAGATTAGGTTATGAGCTTTCACAGGCTGGTGTAACAGTTATAAGTGGCCTAGCATATGGGATTGATGCTATGGCTCATAGAGGTGCTTTAAGGGCAGAAGGTAGTACTGTAGGAGTTTTAGGGTGCGGTGTAGATATTGTCTATCCGCAAGAAAACTTAAGATATTACAATGAAATGGTAGTGAAAGGCGCAGTTGTAAGTGAGTTTCCAATGGGAACCAAACCCCTAGCAGGAAACTTCCCTGCTAGAAACAGGATAATAAGTGGCTTATCCCAAGGAGTTCTGGTAGTGGAAGCTCGCCAAAGAAGTGGAGCAATGATAACCGTAGATTTTGCATTAGAGCAGGGTAGAGATGTATATGCCATCCCTGGGAATATTGACCAACCCTGTAGCTATGGGACCAATGCACTTATAAAAGATGGGGCTAAACTTGTGATGAGAGTTGAGGACATTCTTGAGGAATTACCTGGGTATGAAATGCCAGAAAAGGACAAAAAGGTGTCCATGCAACTTGATTTTTTAGAAACCCAGGTCTATAATACATTAAATAGTGAAAAGAAGCATATAGATCAAATTGCTAATACTACAGGAATGCAAATAGGGCAACTAAGCTCTATACTAACTAAACTAGAAATAAAGGGGGCTATAAGGAGACTACCTGGCAAATTATTTGTGCGTAGTATCACTTAGAGTTTACTTGGAGGGAAAATAATGTCGCATAAATTAATAATAGTAGAATCGCCTGCAAAGGCTAACACAATAAAGAGATTTTTAGGCAGAGGTTATAAAGTAGAGGCAACCATGGGGCATGTAAGAGATTTGCCTAAGAGCCAATTTGGTATTGATGTTGAAAATGATTTTGAACCTAAATATATAACTATTCGTGGTAAAGGGGAAATACTCAGAAAGCTTAGAAAAGAGGCTAAATCAGCAGATGTAGTGTATCTAGCTACAGACCCAGACAGAGAGGGTGAGGCAATCTCCTGGCATCTGACTCATGCACTTAATATAGATGAAACCAATGGTTGTAGGGTAGAGTTTAACGAAATCACTAAATCTGCGGTAAAACAGGCTATAAAGAACTCTAAATCTATAGATATGGACTTAGTAAATGCGCAGCAAGCCAGAAGAATGCTAGATAGGATAGTAGGATATAATATAAGTCCCCTTCTATGGCGTAAAGTGCGAAAGGGACTTAGCGCCGGCAGAGTACAATCAGTTGCCATGCGTATAATATGTGAACGGGAAGATGAGATAGAAAACTTTGTAGAGGAAGAATATTGGTCACTTACGGGACTTTTTGAATGCAGTGATAAGACTATGCCTATAGAGGCATCTTTTTATGGTTATCCAGATAAAAAGGTTGAACTCAAGACACAGTCCCAAGTAGACGCAATATTAGAAGAATTAGACAACGCAATATATAAGGTAAATAGTATTAAAAAGGGAACTAGAAGGCGAAATCCATTGCCGCCCTTTATAACCAGTAGCCTACAGAGGGATGCATCTAATAAGCTAGGGTTTAGTACCGGAAAGACCATGATGCTGGCCCAACAATTATATGAAGGTATCGATATAAAAGGCGAGGGTGCTGTGGGCCTTGTAACATATATACGAACTGACTCTACTAGGGTATCAGACGAAGCACAGAAAGCTGCGAGAGATTATATTGTCAAAAAATTTGGTGAAGAGTTCATTCCCAAATCACCAACACAATATAAATCTAAAAAAGGTTCGCAAGATGCACATGAGTCTATAAGGCCCACGTCTGTGCTGAGAGAGCCAGCAAGTGTAAGAGACTCTCTAAAAAGAGACCAATATAGGCTCTATAAGCTCATATACGAAAGGTTTATAGCAAGTCAAATGACCCCTGCTAGGTATGAGACAATGACTGTGGATATACATGGAGGGCCCTATATGTTTAGAGCCAGTGGATCTAGGATGCTATTTCCTGGGTTTACAATTATCTATAGTGAGAGCGAAAATAAAAACGATAAAGATAAAATATTGCCTGCTCTATCAGAAAATGAGGAGCTAAAGCTCTTAGAATATATACCAGAACAACATTTTACAAAGCCACCCCCACGCTATACAGAGGCCTCTTTGGTTAAGGAGCTAGAGGAGTTAGGGATTGGCAGGCCAAGCACCTATTCTCCTACCATATCCACTATAATTACAAGAGGATATGTAGAAAGGGAGGCTAGGCAACTTAAGCCGACGGATCTTGGGCAGCTAGTGAATGAGTTGATGGTAGAACATTTTACAAATATTGTAGATTATCAGTTTACAGCGGATATGGAAAGGCAACTGGACGAAATAGAGGAAGGCAAAAAGGAATGGCGCTCGCTTTTAAAAGAGTTTTACTTTCCATTTAAGGAAGATTTGGATAAAGCTGATAAAAACATAGAGAAGATTGAGATACCAGATGAAGAGACAGATGAAATATGTGAAAAATGTGGCGCTAATATGGTTATAAAGATGGGCAGATATGGTAAGTTTATGGCATGCCCCAATTTTCCCAAATGTAGAAATACTAAGCCTATTATAGAAACTATAGATGTAGCGTGTCCTAAATGCAAAGGTAATGTGGTTATTAGGAAATCCAAAAGAGGTAGGCAGTTCTATGGCTGTGATAATTATCCTGATTGTGACTTTATATCCTGGGATGAGCCTGTCAATGAAAGATGCCCTAAATGTGATAGCTATATGGTGATAAAGAAGGCCACAAGGCACAGAAATAAGGCAATCCTATGTAGTAATAAAGAATGCAAATATAGAAAAGAAATAGAGGAGTAAGAATATGTCAAGAGCTGTTACTGTAATAGGTGGAGGACTCGCCGGTTCAGAGGCCGCATGGCAATTGGCTAAAAGAGGTATAGATGTCAACCTGATTGAGATGAGGCCAAATGTATCTACGCCGGCACATAAAAGTCATCTTCTTGCTGAACTTGTATGTAGTAACTCCTTAAGATCGGATAGCGTGGAAAATGCAGTAGGGCTTTTAAAAGAGGAGATGCGACTATTAGACTCTCTTATTATAAAAGCTGCAGATGATACTAAAGTTCCGGCCGGGGGTGCATTAGCGGTGGATAGAACGGAATTTTCTAGAGTTATTACAGAGAGAATTGAAGGGCACCCCAATATAAACATTATCCGTGAACATATGGACATCATACCGGATGGGCCGGTAATTATTGCAACTGGCCCACTGTCTTCTAAAGAAATATCAAAGTCTATCTTAAATCTTATTGGAGAGCAGTATCTATACTTTTATGACGCCGCATCGCCTATTGTAGATGGATCGTCTCTAGATCTCAGTAGGATATTTAGGGCATCTAGATATGATCGTGGAAATGATTATTTAAACTGTCCTATGACAGAAATAGAATACACTACCTTTTGGCATGAGCTTATCAATGCGAAGGCAGTGGAGCTAAGATCTTTTGAAGGGCCAAAGGTCTTTGAAGGATGTATACCCATTGAGATTATGGCAAAAAGAGGTATGGATACCCTAAGATATGGACCGTTAAAACCCGTTGGACTAATAGATCCTAACTCGGATAAGCAGCCCTATGCGGTGGTACAATTAAGGCAGGATGACAGGCATGCGACGATGTATAATCTGGTAGGCTTTCAGACCAACCTAAAATTCTCTGAGCAAAAAAGGGTTTTTTCATTAATACCTGGGCTAGAGAATAGCAAGTTTATAAGATATGGCGTTATGCATAGAAATACATTTATAAATTCACCTAAGACTCTAAATAAATACTATCAGTTTGAAAAGGATCCTAGAATCTATTTTGCGGGACAAATTACAGGCGTAGAAGGGTATGTAGAATCTGCGTCTAGTGGGTTGGTTGCCGGAATTAATATGGCCCTACAAATTAGGGGAAAACCTCCTATAGACTTTACAGAATATACAGCCATTGGCGCTCTAGCAAATTATATATCGGATAAAAACATAAAAAACTTTCAACCCATGAATGTCAACTTTGGTATAATGAAACCATTAGATATACGTATTAAACAGAAAAGAGAGAGAAATAGGCAGATAGGAAATAGAGCTATATCTACCCTGAAATCTATTGTATCTGCTAAACTGGATAATATTATAAAATAAATTGTAATTAGGGAAGGGGATGGCTATGTTTAACGCAACAACTATTGTAGCCGTGAGAAAAAAAGGCCAAGGGGCTATGGGGGGAGATGGGCAGGTAACATTCGGCCAAAACACCATTATGAAGCATGGTGCGAGAAAGGTAAGAAGACTTTACAATGATCAAGTTATAGTTGGATTTGCTGGCTCTGTTGCAGATGCATTTACCCTAAGCGAAAAATTCGAGGCAAAACTAGAAGAGTATTCGGGAAATCTAAAACGTGCAGCGGTGGAGCTTGCCAAAGAGTGGAGAGCTGATAAGATACTTCGCAAGTTGGAGGCCATGCTTATCGCTATGGATACAGAAGATATGTTTATAATAGCTGGGACAGGCGAAGTAATAGAGCCTGACAATCAAATAGCTGCCATAGGATCCGGTGGAGGGTATGCACTAGCTGCAGCAACTGCACTTCATGCAAACACTGATCTGGAGCCAGTGGATATCGTAAAAGAATCATTAAAGATAACCTCATCTATATGTGTCTATACCAATGACAATATATATGTAGAGAAGATATAGGGGGTACAAAATTGGACGAACTCACACCAAGACAGATTGTAAATGAATTAGATAGATATATAATAGGACAATACGATGCCAAAAAGGCTGTGGCTATTGCTCTTAGAAATAGATATAGACGTAGTATGCTAGAGCCAAAGCTCAGAGATGAGATCACTCCCAAGAATATAATACTTATAGGCTCTACAGGCGTGGGAAAGACAGAGATATCTAGGCGACTTGCAAAACTTGTAAGCGCCCCTTTTATAAAGGTCGAGGCAAGTAAATATACAGAAGTGGGATATGTTGGCAGGGATGTAGAGTCCATGATAAGGGATCTTGTAGAGGAGTCTATTAGAATGTCTAAAAGGCAGAGCATGGATGAAGTTAGGGATAGGGCAAAAGGGCATGCTGAGGAAAGAATATTGGATATACTATTTCCTACGAGAAGAAAGAGAGAACAAAGCACCTTTATGCTATTTGCACCAGACGAAGATGAAAAGTCGCCTGGGGAAGATGATGAAGATAGGAAGAATAAGACCAGAGAGAGATTTAGAACACTTCTTAGAGATGGTAAGCTAGAGGACACTATTATAGAGATTGAGGTTGAGGATTCGCAATCTCCTATAGGTTTTATCCCTGGACTAGGAAGTGAGGATATAATGATACAGATGCAAGATGTATTTGATAATTTATTTCCCAAACAAAAGCGAAAGAAAAAGGTAAGTGTAGCTGAGGCCAGGAGGATATTTGAGCAAGAGGAGGCCCAAAAACTTATAGACATGGATGAGGTTATTGATCTCGCCATAGAAAATGTGGAGCAAAGGGGTATAATATTTTTAGATGAGATAGATAAGATTGCTGGAGAGAGCAAAGGTAGCGGCCCTGATGTATCGAGGGAGGGAGTGCAACGGGATATACTTCCTATCGTTGAGGGGACAACTGTTATGACAAAGTATGGACCTGTTAAGACAGATCATATTCTCTTTATCGCCGCTGGGGCTTTTCATGTCTCCAAGATTTCTGATTTAATCCCAGAACTCCAGGGCAGATTTCCTATACATGTAGAGCTAAAAAGTCTTACACAGTCAGATTTTAAAAAGATTCTCACCCAGCCTGAAAACGCCATTGTTAAACAGCAAATTGCTCTAATGAAAGTAGAGGGTGTGGATATAATATTCAGCGACGATGCAATAGATGCCATTGCCAATGCAGCATATGTCATGAATCAAACTAAAGAGAATATCGGGGCAAGACGACTTTATACAGTCTTAGAGCAGGTAATGGAGGATATTTCTTTTAATGCAGATGAGATGTCAGGACAACAAGTAAATATAGACGCAGATTATATAAAAAAGGCATTAAGGGATGCAATAGAAGAGACTGATTTGAGGAAATATATACTCTAAATATAAAACGCCAATTTAAAACTAGTATAAGAGATTGCACCTATTCACATAATAATACTGTCATCATGGATATCTTAATATGAAAGAAAGGATGATAGTATGAAGGGAGTTATTATGGCAGGTGGAGAGGGGTCTAGGTTAAGACCTTTAACATGCGATCTACCCAAGCCTATGGTGCCGGTTATGAATAGGCCAGTGATGTCTTATAGTATAGAGCTGCTTAGAAGACACAATATAGATGATATAGGCGTTACATTACAATACCTTCCCCATATAATACAAAACCACTATAAGGATGGTGGGGGATATAATGTAAATCTACAGTATTTTATAGAAGACACCCCGCTAGGAACGGCAGGAAGCGTAAAAAATGGAGAGGAATTTCTAAATGAGACATTTATCGTTATAAGTGGCGATGCTCTAACCGATATTGATCTAAGTAGTGCCATAGATTTTCATCGTAGAAAAGGTGCCATGGCAACTTTAGTACTTAAAAAGGTTGAAATCCCCTTAGATTATGGGGTGGTCATTACAGATAAGGGAAATGCCATAACTAGATTTTTAGAAAAACCCAACTGGGGTGAGGTCTTTAGTGATACGGTCAATACTGGGATATATATATTAGAACCAGAGGTACTAGATTATATTGAGCCAGGGCAGAAGTTCGATTTTAGCAAGGATCTATTTCCTATGCTTTTAAAAGATGGAAAGCCCATGTATGGATATGTTGCAGATGGGTATTGGTGTGATATAGGTAGCCCTGAAACGTATCTAAATGCTCATTATGACATTTTATCAGGGAGAGTATCAGGGATCGATTTTGGAGATAGTTTACAGGAAGTAGATAATAATGTATGGGTTGGTGTAGGATCTGATATAAGCTCAAGTGCTGTATTAGGGGCACCCTGCCTTATAGGGGAGCAAAACTATATTGGAAAAAATGTTCGCATTGGCCCATATACTGTTCTGGGCAGGCGCAATATAATAGGATCGTCTAGTAATATTGCTAAAACTATAATGTGGAATAGTGCTAATATAGGAACCAGGGTGGAGCTTAAAGGCTCAGCTATTTGTAATAGAGTGAATATAGAGAAACGGGCAAGAATTTTTGAAGGTGCTGTGGTAGGGAATGAATCCTCCATAGGTCAGGAGACAATCATTAGACCCTTCGTCAAAATCTGGCCATCTAAGGCTATAGGAGAATCCTTAACTATAAAGGAGAATGTAATATGGGGAAATAAGGATGATCGTTCACTTTTTAAGCAAAATGGCGTTATAGGCCAGGCTATAATGGATATAAACCCCTCATTTGCATCTAGACTCGGAGCTGCATTTGGCTCTGTGCTTAATCTGCGAGAACGAATAGCCGTAGTGGACGATGGTCGACCTGTTAGTACTATGATAAAACATAGTCTAATGTCCGGGATGCTATCGGTGGGGCTACAGGTCTTAGATCTGGGACAATCTATAACACCTAGCCTTCGCTATTGCATAGATAAACTTGATCTAGATGGGGGGGCACGAATTTTACTACAAGAGGATGACCATATAAACATACAATTTATGGGTAGATATGGAGTCAATATAGATATAGACAGTGAAAGAAAGATACAAAGTCTTCTTTTGAGGGGAGATTTCTCTGTAAAGCCCCAAAATAAGATAGGCAGTGTAGAGATGATTGGAGATATTCATAAATTCTATACTGGAGATATTTTAAATACAGTAAATAAAGAGAGTATAAAGAAACGTCGATTCAAGATCCTAACAAATAATAAGGGGATTGTATCACAGATACTAGCTAAGATCCTAAACAATCTAAATTGTGAAATACATTTTATAAAAGAAGATAGCAATAACTTTACAGAGGCAATGAAGGGAAAGGATTATAATCTGGGAGCCGATCTATGTATAGACGGGGAGCAACTTGTATTATATGATGAGAAGGGTAATCCGATAACAGATGAAAGGCTCTTTTCTCTAATAGCACTACTTTGCTTGAGGCAAAATAGAGGCTGTAAGGTGATCGCGCCATATAATGCACCCAATATCATAGAGGATATAGCCCATGAATATATGGGGGAAGTGATTAGGACTAAGACATCTAAGCGGGCCATTATGAAAGCGATATACGAAAATATGCCAAGAGAAGATGCGTACAAAATGTTCAGATTATACTTTGATTGTAATGGTTTGATTGTGAAAATATTAGAGATCATCGGTGAAGAGGATATAGAGTTATCGAAACTACTTGGTGAAATACCCAAATTTTATATGGGCAAACGTGAAGTTAATTGTCCCTGGACACGAAAAGGCCATGTTATAAAAACTATAATAGAAGATACAGACCTAGATTCCAACAGCTTAGAATTAGATGAGGGCGTTAAGATAAACCATAAAAATGGATGGGCATTGATATTGCCCGACAATGATGGGGCATTTTGCAGGATATATACTCAGGGATTCACACAGGAATATGCAGAAGAGTTAGCCAATATCTATGAGCAGAGGATAGAGACCATTAGACAAAATCCTTAGGCTATTTCATAAATGGATAAAGATTAATTTTAAAATCAGGCAAACTATTACTCAAGCTAATGGTTTGCCTTATAATACTTTTAGAATGGCAAATTTTGCACATGTTGCACATTTAGCTTAAATAAAGTATAATGGGAATATTGGACGGGAACGGATTCAAAAAAAAAAACAGGGGGAAAGACATTAGTGACATCAAAGAAAGAACAAAACAGTAATAGAAATGACAACAAAAACGGCAGAGGAAATGAGAGGAAAAGAGGAAATAGCGGAAAAGTGAATGGAAGAAATAATGGGGATTCAAATAACGATATGCTTAAAGTAATTACTTTAGGTGGAGTTTACGAGATTGGAAAAAATATGATGGCGCTGGAATATGGTAGTGATATTATCATAATAGACTGTGGACTTAGCTTTCCAGAAGATCATATGCTAGGGGTTGATTTGGTTATACCAGATACAACTTACCTAGAAAGGAATAAAAACAAGGTGCGGGGCATAGTTGTGACTCATGGTCATGAGGATCATATTGGGGCTTTGCCATATGTCCTTAGAGAGCTGAATGTACCGGTATATGGCACTAAGCTAACCCTTGGTTTAGTTGAGAACAAGCTAAAAGAACATAATATCCAAAATGCTAAATTAAATATTGTAAAGCCTAAAGGGAGAATAAAATTGGGCTGCTTTACAGTAGAGTTTATTAAAACCACTCACAGCATTGCCGATGCAGTGGCCTTAGCAATAGATACACCGGTGGGTGTGCTAGTTCACACAGGCGACTTTAAAGTGGATTATACCCCAATAGATGGGCAGGTAATAGACCTAGCGCGATTTGCACAGCTGGGAGATAGGGGAGTGCTAGCCCTATTTGCTGATAGTACAAATGTTGAGCGACCAGGATATACTTTATCGGAGAGAACTGTAGGCGCTACATTTCAAAACCTATTTGCAGATGTTGAGAATAGAATAATAGTAGCGACATTTGCATCTAATGTTCATAGGGTGCAACAAATTATAGACGCAGCTGTTAAGCACAATAGAAAAGTAGCCATTTCAGGTAGAAGTATGGAGAATGTGGTTAATGTAGCTATGGAGCTAGGTTATCTGAATATGCCAAAAAACTCCCTAATAGACTTAAACCAAATAGACGATTATCCGGCAAATGAAATAGCAGTTATAACCACAGGTACCCAAGGGGAGCCAATGTCTGCCCTATCTCGCATGGCTATGGGCAATCATAGGCAGTTAGAGATAATGCAGGGGGATATGGTTATAATATCTGCGCACCCTATACCAGGCAATGAACAGCTTGTATCGAATGTGATCAATAGACTGTTTGAAAAAGGTGCAAAAGTCATATACGAAACATTGGCCGATGTCCATGTATCCGGCCATGCCTGCGAGGAAGAATTAAAACTCATTCATACTTTGGTAAAACCGAAATATTTTATACCGGTTCATGGCGAATATAGGCATCTTAAGAGGCATGCACTACTTGCAGAATCATTAGGCATGCCTAAAGAGAATATATTTATTCCGGAATTAGGAGCGGTAATAGCTCTAACCAAAACATCCTGTAAGTTTGCTGGCAATGTGCCCTCTGGTAGATTGTTAGTAGATGGTTTAGGGGTTGGAGATGTTGGGAATATTGTATTAAGAGATAGAAAGCACCTTGCCCAAGATGGGCTCATGATAGTAGTAGTAACCATATCAAGTGACACGGGTGAACTTATATCCGGGCCAGATATAATATCGCGAGGATTTGTATATGTCAGGGAGTCAGAAGAATTGATGGAGGAATCTAGACAGATGGTAAAATCTATACTAGAGGACTGCGAGGAGCGAAATATAACTGATTGGGCGACTTTAAAAACCAGTATAAGAGATGGACTTAGGAGTCTATTATATGAAAAAATAAAGAGAAACCCCATGATATTACCTATAATTGTAGAGATATAATCTGTATATCTTTTTCTAATGGGGAGTACTATATGGAGGGTGAAAGATGTCCCAGCCTGTAACTAAAGATAAAAAGAAAAACTATATTTTCCTCAAATCTTTTTTCAGAAGATTATTAATCTATATATTTAGTATAGGCATAGTTATAGGAAGTACAACCTATGCTGTAAAATATACCTATAATAAATTTACTAAACCTATGGATGCTGATAATGAAGAAGATGTTGTGGTAGTTATCCCCATGGGGACTTCCGTTAGGGGAATAGGCAGCATTCTCTATGAGGAGGGGCTTATAAGCAATAAGGGTGTATTTAGAATATTTATGGAATTCGCCGATGGCTCCTCAGATATAAAAGCAGGTAAATATAAGTTGAAAAAGAGTATGGAATTAGCTGAAATTATAGAATCACTCACTACGGGTGAGGCTGCGATACCACAGGTTAGATTTACAATACCAGAGGGTAGAACTATTAGGCAGATTGCCAATGCCCTAGATGAAAGCGGCAAGTTTGACTTTAATGAAGAAGAATTTTTGGCTGAAGCTATGAATATAGAGAAGTATCAGGAACGATTCCCAGATTTAAAGGCCATTCCAAGAGAAAGGCTAGAATCAGAAGAGGATATCTATCCGTTAGAAGGATATCTATTCCCTGAAACATACTTTGTAGACGAGGGAGCAACGCCTGAGGAAATAATAAATACAATGATTGCACAATTTGTAAAGGTATATGATTCGAGATACAGAGCTAGGGCTAGGGAACTTGGACTAACAGTTGATGAAGTTATAACACTTGCGTCCACAATACAGCGTGAAGGCAGGGTTACTGACGAATTCTCTAAAATATCTGCAGTTTTTCATAATAGATTAGAAAAAGGGATGAAACTAGAGTCAGATGCTACTGTGCAATATATTACAGGTAGCAATCGGCCTGCCGTAACAGCTGAGGAGAGAAATATAGAATCTGGATATAACACATATAAAAACTTTGGACTGCCCATAGGCCCTATAGCATGTCCCGGCGAGCTGGCTATCAAGTCCGCATTGTATCCAGATGAGGATATGATGGATCCAGAGGAGCCTTATCTATACTTTGTGCTCATGGACCCAAGAGAGGGAAGACATTCTTTTAACTATAACTATGATGAGCATGTTAGCGATACTAAAAAATACAGACCATTATGGGATAATATCTCGGATTGAGGATGTAATATAAAGGGGGCTAAAAATAATATGAAGATACCCGAGTTATTGGCTCCAGCGGGCAATTTCGAAAAATTAAAAATAGCTATCGAATATGGTGCCGATGCGGTATATATGGGGGGCAAAAGATTTGGGCTTAGGGCATTTTCAGATAATTTTGATATAGATGATATCTATAGAGCAGTAGAATATGCCCACGAGAGGCATAAAAGAGTATATATCACCATGAATATATTTGCTCATAACAATGATTTCAGAGGTATGGAAGAGTATGTAAAGGCCATATCAGATGCAAAGATAGATGCTATAATACTTTCCGACCCTGGGATATTGGATATTGTTAAAAATACAGCGCCAGATATGAAAATACACCTTAGTACCCAAGCAAATACCACCAATTGGAGAAGTGCATCATTTTGGTATAGACAAGGCGTAGACAGGATCATACTTGCACGTGAACTTTCTTTGAATGAGATTAGAAAAATAAAAGCTAATATTCCCGAAGGTTTAGAAATAGAAGCATTTGTGCATGGGGCTATGTGCATGTCATATTCTGGCCGATGTGCATTAAGTAATTATTTTGTAGGCAGAGATGCCAATAGGGGAGCTTGTGCACAGCCCTGTAGGTGGAAGTATCATTTAGTTGAAGAGCAAAGGCCTGGGGAATATCTACCTGTTTTTGAAGATGATAGGGGCTCATATATACTAAATGCCAATGATTTATGCATGATAGAGCATCTCCCAGATCTTATATCCTCTGGGCTCAACAGTCTTAAGATAGAAGGTAGGATGAAAAGTAGCTACTATGTTGCTACAGTGGTTGGCGCCTACCGTTTGGAGTTAGATAAATATAAAAACAATAAAGACGGTTATAGGTTTGATAAATCTTCAGTAGATGAACTTAAAAAGGCAAGCCATCGTACATTTTCCACTGGATTTTACTTCCATAAACCTTCAGAAAGAGATCATAGTTATGATGAAAGTCAATATATCCGAAACTATGATTTTATCGGAATGGTAAAGGATTACCTTCCAGATAAGCAGTTAGCAGTAATAGAGCAGAGAAATCACTTTAAGGTGGGGGATAATATCGAGATAATGAGCCCAGGTAGACCCTATAGAGAATTTACAATAGATACTATACTAAATGAAGAGGGAGATAGAATAGCATCTGCTCCTCATCCACAGCAAATAGTATATATACCCACTGAATTTTCCTTAAAAAAGTATGATATTTTAAGGAGACCTAGAGTATAAAAAAAAACCATATGATAATAATACTATTATCATATGGTTTTTTTAGGCGGTATAAACGGTTATGGAACGCAAAGAAATAGTATTTAAGAGATTGAACATGACTTTAAAACTTATATCTATATCGCTAGTAGTCTTAATAGTTTCGCTATTTAGGATTCAGATCATAGATCACGAGAAATTAAGTGCACAGACAGATAGACAGAGTAAAATGTCAATTGGGGCAAATATAGTAAGAGGAGATATATTAGATAGAAATGGCATTGCCCTGACCAGGGCAGATGAAGTAATATATTTGGCCATCTACCCTAAATTATTGGAGGGTAGGGAAGGTATAATAGATATTATCAAAACACTTACATCAATAAAGGATACAGAGCTAAAAGAAAAGATGGGATCTAAGCCCCATAGCTTTGAACTTGAGATCAAAAATCCAGATACCTATTTGATGAATCAAATAGTCAATAATATATATCCAGGTCTTTTTACCTATGCAGTCGATAAAAGATATGATGAAAAATCTATTGCTAGGCATATAGTAGGTTATATACAAGAAGACGGATATCCCATGATGGGCATTGAAAAGAATTTTAACCAATTCCTAGATGGAGCGGATACAGATAATATCAGTATATTTAAGGATGCAAATAATAACCCTATATTTGGGGCTGGTTATATATATGATAAATCTAGCAATATATATCATGACGTCCAATTGACGTTAGATTATAGAATACAAGAAATAGTTGAGAAAGAATTGGATAGTTATGGCGGTAGAGCCGGAGCAATAGTTATTGATATAGAAAGCGGGGATATATTAGCAGCGGCCAGTAGACCTAATTATAAGCAGTATGATATTTCGGGGAGTATGGAACCTGATTGTCTATGGGCTGTGCCATTTAAAGCTTTTCCTCCCGGGTCGGTTTTTAAGATAATAGTTGCAGCTGCAGCCTTGGAAGAAGGCGGTTATGTAGGTGATGATATATTCTATTGCCCGGGAGGGGTCAATATCCATGGTGTGTTCTATCCATGCCATCAAAGCATCGGAGGGCTGGGCTACTTAACACTTAAAGAGGCATTTGCGAGATCATGCAATGATACCTTTATAAATATAGCAAAAGACCTAGGCGGGAATACAGTAGTAAGGTATGCTAAGAGATTTGGGCTGGGCAAAGGACTAGATATAGGGCTTAGTAATGATGATGGTGGGCTTCCAGATAGCCAAATATTTGCAGGAGCAGGTATAGGCAATTTAGCTATTGGGCAGGGAGATGTAATGGTTACTCCCCTACAGATGGCTGATGTGATAGCTACTATTGTAAATGGGGGAGTAAGAAAGCCTCTAAGACTTATAGAGAAGATTATTTCTAGCAAGGGTGATATTATAGAAATCAAACAGGAGCATGAAGTGTATAGGGTACTGTCGAAGAAAACCTCAGATGAACTTGTATCATGGCTATCAAATGCTGCAGAGCATGGCACAGGGAAAAGGGCCTATGATGAAAGCTATGGCGGATGTGGCGGCAAAACTGGAACTCCCCAGATAAACTATGATCCAAAGGCAAATTATTATGGATGGTTTGTAGGCT
>JAAZLT010000180.1 GCA_012799205.1 Clostridiales bacterium | reverse complement strand
TAAAGGCACAGCTGCATCTCAGTTGGTAGAAGAGAGCATTAGAGTCAACTTAAACCTTTTAAATGATTTAATGAATCTGGCCAGTGAACTAGTGCTAGGAAGAAATAGGCTTCTTAGCACAATGGAGGTATATTCTAAGGAGATACCAGGCTTAGATGCAATACTGCAAGATGTCGATCATATAACTACTGAGATGCAGGAGAAGGTGATGCAAACCCGTATGCAGCCGGTCAGAAATATATTTAATAAATTCCCAAGATTTATACGAGATGTCTCCAGAGATTTGAATAAAGAGATGGAGCTTACCATGGAGGGCATGGATGTAGAGTTAGATAAATCCATAATAGAATCACTAGGCGATCCCCTAACCCACCTTGTACGAAATGCTGCAGATCATGGTATTGAAAAACCTGAGATAAGGGAACAGTTGGGAAAGCCCAGGAAAGGCAATATACACCTGCACGCCTATCACGAAGGCGGGCATGTGGCTATAGATATAATAGATGATGGGGCCGGAATAGATGCAAAGGTTATAAGAGATAAGGCAGTGGAGAAGGGGATTATAAATCAAGCTGAGGCGGAAGGTTTAGAAGATGCAGATGCTTTGCTGCTTTTATTCGCTCCAGGATTTTCTACGGCAGAGGCTGTAACAGATGTCTCCGGAAGAGGAGTAGGCATGGATGTAGTAAAGACCAACATAGAAAAGTTGGGAGGAAGTATTGAGATATATACAGAGCCTGGCAAGGGAACTACATTTAGGCTTACACTACCTCTTACTTTGGCCATAATATCCTCTTTGATAGTGAGGGTTTCTAACCAGAGATTTGCACTCCCGCAGATTAACCTACAAGAGATGGTCAGGATAAAGCCAGGAGATGAGACGCGCCGTATAGAATATATAAACGATTCAAGAGTATTAAGACTTAGAGGAAATCTATTGCCTCTTATATATCTTTCGGATGTGTTGGGGTTACCTAAAGATGGGGGGCCAGAAGAAGCTGAGATAATAAGGGTATTAGTGCTAAAGCTTGGCTCTAAACGCTTTGGACTGGTGGTAGATTCTATTCAAGACGATGAGGAGATACTAGTGAAACCCCTACCCAGATATATAGGGGAGTGCAGAGCATATTCTGGGGTCACTATAATGGGGGATGGCAGCATTGCTCTGATACTTGATCCACAGGGAATAGTAGAAGCTGCAAACCTAAATTTTGCAACTGAAAGTTATAATCAGGAGGAAGAGGTCATTACGGCCCTTGAAGAAGATGCAAAAATTCAGGACATGCTTTTGTTTCAAGCTGCTGGCCCTGAAATGCTATCCGTACATCTATCTGAGGTTGCTAGGGTTGATGAAATAGATATAGATACAATTGAGTATATAGGTAATAGAGAATATATAAATTATAGAGGTAGGCCCCTATTGATCATAAGGCCTGAGAATTATCTGCCTATACAAAATAAAAATAGGAAGTATAATAGATCATATATAATAATTCCAAAACACTCAGATAAATATGTTGGTATATTAATATCTAAATTATATGATACAATACATGATTATGTGCATATAGATGATAGGGACATAAAGGGGCCGGGTATCTACGGAACCATGCTAATAGATGGCAAAGTGGCAATTGTAGTTTGTATTAAAGAATTAATTGAAATGGCCCACCCAGATTTTCAGAAGGGAAGTGACAGCCTATGAACGGAAAGGTGCTGACTTTTTACTTAAATAATAGATCATTTGGGATAGATATCACAAAGGTAGAGGAAATAAATCGCAATATACAGTTCACCCCTGTTCCAACCTCCAGAGAATATATTGTAGGATTGTTTAATATGAGAGGGCAGGTAGTGACGCTATTTGATATAGGGAGAAGATTAGAGTATAGACACAGAGGTGAATATAAAAGGCCTACCTCTATAATACTTAAGCAAAACTCTACAGATGGGGATCTAGTAGGATTTTTAATAGACAGGCCCGGTGATGTTATAGATGTAAAAAAAGGAGAATGCGAGCCGCTCCCGGCAAATGTAAGTGCTGTAGAATCTAGATTTATAAACAAGATAGTTAAAAGGCGTGATGAACTTATAATGTTAATTGATACCGATGAAATATTTAGGCATGGATATGAGGAGGTACAATAAAATGAAAAAAGGGAAAAGACGTGGCCCACGATTTGTAAGATTTGATGATTTAAAGATAAAGGATAAGCTGTTGACCGCATTTATAGTGACCATAGTAATAGTGATAATAACAGGCGCTGTAGGATATCTTGGTATGAATAACATAATGGGCGAACTTAAAGATGTAACAGAGGTCAGAATGGAAAGTAGAGATTCACTGCTTACTATTGGAAAGGCCCATGCTGAGATAAATATGGCAGAGAATATGCTCCTCTCTTCTGAACTAAGCCCAGAGGAGAGGCAAAGAAGATATGATCTTATAACTACAAAATGGTATATCATAGAGGAAGAATGGAGGGAGTATGATAAATTAAATTTAGATCCCGAGGAGAGAAGACATTGGCTGGAATTCGGCCCCATATGGAATGAGTGGAAAGAACATCATGAAACGTTTTTAGAGATAGCGCATGAGTTGGACGCTACTCACATATTAGAGCCAGATCAACTTCGCTATGTTATAGCGCAAAGAGAGAGGGATCATGTAATTTGGATAAGAGATTTGGGTCTATCTGTAGTAGATGGCAGGGAATTTCATGGTGAGACAGACCCAACAAAATGTGCATTGGGTAGATGGATGAATAGTTTTAAAACAGAAAATTCTCAGTTAAATGCGTTACTAACAGAGTTGCATGGATATCATAATACCGTCCACGGAAGCGGGCAAAAGATTATAGATTTATTAGATGAAGAAGTGGCAGGTAACGCTGAGCTTGCCATGGAAGAATATAAGACAGTGACAGAGCCTTCAATGGCAAAGGTTTTAGAGCTATTATCAGAGATGGATAAAGTTGCAGCGGAAGCTGAGGGGATATATCATAATATGGTCGACTATGCCATTGAGTATGTAAGCCCCGCATTTGTAAAGGCCAGCGAAAAGATGGACGCACTTGAAAGTAAAAGTAGCCAGCTAGCTGATGCAAGCACTAGACAGGCAAGTGATGTAGCTAGAATATCCTACATCATACTGATGATTACTGTAATTATTAGTATAATAGCTGCCCTAATTCTTAGGACATTTGTATCTAATAAAATTGCAAATCCTATAAGAGATATTCAGGTGCTCATGGCGGGCATTGGAGAGGGGGATCTTACCATTCGCGGCGAGGTGAAGACTAAGGACGAACTAGGCAAGTTTACAGAGGCATTCAACGGACTCATTGAAAAGATGCATAATATGACGAGTGATGTATATGAAACGGCAATACTTTTAAATGAATCTTCAGACGAGCTACTATTGATAGCGGACACATTAGCTTCTAACAGTGAAGAGATGAATGCAAAAACTGGTATTGTCTCCGCTGCGGTGCATGAGATAACCGCCAGTATTGAGGGAACAGCTGCTGCATCAACAGATACTAGCAGTAATATTTCTGTTATTGCATCTGCCACAGAGGAGATGTCGGCCACAGTTAGAAACCTAGCCTCAGCTTCAGAGGAGACCTCTGTCAGTGTAGATCAGGTGAGTGAAGTAGTTGCCAATATTGCAAATACTATAGATGGCGCATCATCCTCGTTAAGTCAGGTAGCTACATCGGTAAATAGTGTGGCAACGGCGGTAAAGGAACTAAACATATCACTTACGGATGTAAGTAAGAGCTGCGATAGATCTATTGCAATAACTAAGGATGCAGAAGATCAGGCTACAGATACAAATAGGATAATAGAGAAGTTAAATAGATCATCAAAGCAAATAGGGAAGATAGTAAATGTAATAAATGATATTGCAGATCAGACGAATATGTTAGCACTTAATGCTGCAATTGAAGCGGCCGGTGCGGGTGAAGCTGGTAAGGGGTTTGCTGTAGTTGCCAATGAAGTGAAAGAGTTAGCCAAGCAAACTGCAGAGGCAACAGATGAAATAGGACAGCAAATCGAGGAGATGCAGATGGATATGGGGGATGCGGTAGGTGCAGTTGAGACTATAACTGTGGTAATAGAGGAAATTGACAATATAACTAATGCCATAGCATCAGCGGTGACAGAGCAATCTGCCATTACGGGCGAGATTTCTAACACCATTGTGGGAGTTGCAGGCGAGGTAAACAATGTAAACGGGGAGATAGAGATGGTTGCAGGCAATACTCGAGATGCGGCGAAGAGCCTATCAGAGGCTTCCCTAGGCGTTAGAGAAATTGCTAAATCCTCAGCTGAACTGTCCACGGCATCTAATGAAATAGCCGAAAATACTGAGATTGCATCACAGAAAGTAATAGAGGTAGCTCGTTCTACAGATGAGATATCCAAAGGAACTGGAGAGATTGCCGAAAACATTGAGGAGATTACCGCTGCTTCTAATGAAACTGCACAGCAGGCTATGGAGACCAATACTGCCGCAAGTGCTCTATCTGAGCAAGCTGAGAATTTAGAGAGGCTAGTTAGACAATATAAAATATAATATTGTATAGAGGATGAGAAAGATGAGCAATAAATTGAAAATCTTGGTAGTCGATGATTCATTAGTCTATAGAAGGATTCTCACTCAAGCGGTAGAGCAAACAGGTCTAGGTAGAGTCATATATACTGCATCTAATGGAGAGCTTGCACTTGAGAGATTAGAACAAAGTGAAATAGATGTGGTAATCATGGATGTATATATGCCAGGCATGAGTGGAATTGAGATACTAGGAATAATCAAAGATAGATATCCCGATAAGATTGTAATCATGATAAGTGGAGGCGGGAAGGATAGTGCAAAGCTGACTATGCAGGCACTGGAGATGGGTGCTATGGATTTTATTTTAAAACCGGCAGGCGATGATATAGATAAAAATATGCAAAGGATTAAGGGATATTTACACGTTCTATTCGCCCAGATACTTACCAGTAGATACTCAAGAGAATTTAGGGGACGGGTGGAACCTAGACCGCCTACCCACCTTCCTACCCAAAGAGAGCCTATGAAAGACACCCTGCCGGTTAAGCCCATTATCAAAACTCAGTCTGAATTTAAAAGGGCCAAACTAGATAGGGCAGATATAATCTTAATAGCATCTTCAACTGGCGGACCTGCTGCGCTTGAAAGGATATTTACAAAGTTGCCGCCGGATATTCAGGTGCCTATTTTAGTGGTACAGCATATGCCACCTACATTCACAAAGATGTTATCCCAAACACTAGATAAAAAAGGAAGTTTAGAGGTTTATGAGGGGACATCCAATGAACTAGTGAGAAAAAATAGTGTCTTTATTGCCCCAGGTGGCTATCATATGGTTGTCAGGAGAAAGCATTCGAATGGAATTAGGATCCATCTAGAAGATACACAACAGGTACATGGTGTAAAACCAGCTGCAGACGTATTATTTACCTCTGTAGCCAAGACTTATAGAGGAAAAAACGTTCTGGCAATTATACTTACAGGCATGGGCAATGACGGAAGGGATGGAGTTAGGGAGCTAAAGACACAATGCAATTGTTATTGTATTACCCAGAGTGAAGATAGTTGTGTGGTATATGGAATGCCAAAAGCCGTATATGATGCTAATTTATCAGATGAGGTTGTACATATTGAAAAGATTGCAGGTAGGATTATTGATATTGTAACGGGTAGGGGTTGATAAATATGAAGATAGATATATCACCTAGAGGGCTTATGCTCATGCAGAATTATATAAGAGATGAATGCGGTATAAACATAGATGACGGCAAGGCCTATTTAATCGAGAGCAGACTTTCAGGTATGTTACGGGAATTAAACTGTACCAATTATGAACAGTTTTATAATCTAATATCCACAAAGGGTGATAGGGCCCTTACTGAAAGGATTATCGATGCTATAACAACAAATGAGACATTATGGTTTAGAGATAAGACACCTTGGGAGATAATGGAGGACATATTTCTGCCTAAATATGTAAGTATGCTAAAAAGCGGAAACAAGGAGAAGATTAGGATATGGAGTTCAGGGTGTTCTACAGGGCAGGAACCTTATTCTATAGCTATGTCTATACATAACTTTTTAATGCAAAGAGGTCTAAAAGATAAATTATTGTCAAGATTTGAAATTCTAGCGACCGATATATCAGGTACGGTATTGGAAATTGCCCAAAATGGCAAATACGATAATATATCTATAATACGTGGGCTGCCCGCAGAGTATAGGGATAAATATTTTACAAATGAAGGTAGAGTTTGGAGACTAGATGATGATATAATAGATATGGTAACCTTTGAGAAATTTAATCTTCAGCGAAGCTTTATCCTATTGGGTAGATTTGATATGATATTTTGCCGATATGTGATGATATATTTTTCATCCGAATTCAAGAGGGATCTAGCTTCTAGATTTTCTGAAGCATTGGATAACGAGGGGGTATTCTTTGTTGGAAGTTCAGAGG
Organism: Clostridiales bacterium; assembly: GCA_012799205.1. Classification (GTDB taxonomy): domain Bacteria; phylum Bacillota; class Clostridia; order Caldicoprobacterales; family Xylanivirgaceae; genus JAAZLT01. The sequence continues at coordinate 10,997 of JAAZLT010000180.1, read as the reverse complement.
TATTTGAAAATTATAGAGAATACTTTGATAGGCATGAATATAAAAACGGAATATATTATCAGAAGAAGGGGGCAAACCTATGAAGATAATGACTGTAGATGACTCTGCCATAGTGCGAAAGATAATCCAAAGTGCCGTAGGAGTTTTAGAGTATGATGTATTAGAGGCGCGTGAGGGCAGAGAGGCTTTGGAGATCTTAGAGGATGAGCATGAGAGTGTTGCCCTTATACTTTTGGATTGGAATATGCCTGGAATGAACGGCATTGAAATGCTAGAGACAATAAAGGGAGATTCTAGATTTAAGTCTATACCTGTTATGATGGTCACCAGTGAGACAGGCAGTGAAAACATAATAAAGGCCATCCAAGCGGGTGCTGCTCATTATCTTATAAAACCATTTACTATCGAAGAACTTACAAAACGCATATTGGAATGCTTGGGAAGGGGTTGATAAAATGACCGGTTCAGGAATAGAGAATATAGCATTGTCGTTGAGTAATTCCATTGGGGATGTTATTACAACTATGACGGGGTTTGATGTAGATGTGGATTCAGATTGTTCAACACCTGAGAAGATTGGACAAGACGAGACCATAATAGGATCCATGGCTATATTTGGCAGCATAAATGGAATCATATCTTTAATCACAGATGTAGAATCTGCAAAAATCATAATAGCGTATATGACTGGAATAATGCCAACTGAACTAACAAGGGAAGATATCCATGACGGTATGGCCGAACTTGTAAATATGTTGGTGGGTAGAATTAAGGCGGATATCGATAGCAATAATTTTAAACTGAGTATAACATCACCTTTTTCTATACTAGGTAAAGATATAGATATAGTATTTAAAGATATAGAAAATAGGATATGTAGAAGATTTGTAGCTGGAGATGTTGAAATGTTATTGCTATTATTTAAGATATAGATGGAGGTAGAATATGGACAGTAGCCTTTATAACCCCTTTTTATCAGGTAGTTTGAATATTCTAAATCAGATGGTAGGTTTAGAGGTTAAATTTGATAGTGAAGTAAGTGTTGGAGAAAAGGAGATAGATTCCTATGGCGTTACATCTATAATCACTTTTACAGGGGCAAGAAGTGGCAGATTTTTAATAGATATGGAACCGGTATTAGCATTACATATTGCAAGTTCTATAATAGGTGTTGAGTTTGATAATGTAAAGGAATATGATGTGCTTATGGCTATATCCGAGCTTAATAATATAATAGCAGGTGATGCAATTACTAATCTAAATGATACATATAATTGGGGATTAAGGCTAGCTCCGCCTATTGTATTGAGCGGAGAGGAGCCAATAATTTCTGTACCGAAACTCACATCAGTTACCATAGACGGAACAACTGATATAGGTAAAATGAAGATAGATATTGCCTTTGTAAGGGAGGAGTAATCTGTGGATGTAAAATATATACTACCCTTTTTAGATGCACTTATGAGCATATTGGAACAATTCGGTATAACTGATGTAGAGAGAAGTGGCCTTTATACAAAGGATTATATGGCCGTTGATAAAGACGTTACAGCTATAATAGGGATAATAGGGGAACTTAGAGGAAATATAGCTTACTCTATGTCTGAGGACACGGCAAAAAAAATAGTATCTGCTATGATGATGGGAATGCCCGTGGAGAAAATGGATGTGATGTCGAGAAGTGCCATAGGTGAGCTTTCCAATATGATAATGGGAAATGCCTCCACAATGCTCTCTAATAGCGATATAAATGTGGATATAACACCTCCCTCTATTGTATTTGGGAAGGATATATTCTTCATAATAAGTTCAGTGGATACTATTACGGTTGACCTAGCAACACCAGCTGGTGGTATAGAAGTGAACATAGGGTTAGAAATATAATGAGGAGTGATATTGGGGATGAAGCAGATATTAATAGTAGACGATTCACCGATGATTCGTGGCCTTTTAACTAGGACATTAGAAAAGCATGGATACAAAGTTTGTGGACAAGCCAAGAATGGTAAAGAGGGGGTAGAGCTATATGATGAGCTTATGCCAGATTTAGTATTCATGGATATAACCATGCCAATTATGGATGGACTAGAGGCCTCAGAGAAGATAAAGAATAAATACCCCGATTCAAAGATAATAATGCTGAGCGCTATGGGAGATGAGGAAGTTATGGAACAGGCTGACCAATTAGGTATTGATGTGTTTTTAAAGAAACCCTTTAATGATTATAATATAGTCAGTGCCATATCCAAAGTTGTATAGTATTAAAAGATGTGAGGGGATTTTATGGGGTATAATGTGGTTATTGCTGATGATATGCTTTTAAATCGGAAGCTCATTAGATCTGTATTGGAAAAAAACATTGAGGATATAAATTTCTTCGATGCTATAGATGGCTGTGAGACATTAGAATATGTAGAACAAAAAGATATAGATCTTATAATCCTAGATCTTGTAATGCCTAATAAAAATGGCTTTGATGTACTCAAAGAGCTTAAACTACGTCAAGAATTTAGTAATATTCCTGTAATAGTCAATTCAGCCGTAGATGGCATTGATATAATTAAGGAAGCGCTGGAATTGGGGGCAGATGAATATTTTACAAAACCCCTTACTTTAGAGCAGTTGGAAGTAGTCCTACCTGTTAAAGTGCAAAACGCTCTCAAGGGTTATGAACAACATAAATTATTAAAGCAGATGAATGAACGCCTAAAAGAAGAGCTCAAGTTTGCGAACCTTCTACAACATACCCTCATTGTAGAAGATAAGGAATTAGAAAATGTGCATATGATAGGTAGATATATATCAAGTAGTGAGATTGGTGGAGATTTTTATGACTGCATTGAGATAGACGATGAGATATGGTTTATAATTGCTGATGTGTCAGGGCATGGCGTGGCAGCAGCCATGATATCATCTATGCTCAAGGTGATGTTTTCAAGTAATGTAAACTTATACGATAGTCCTGCCAAGGTCCTAGAGTCTATGAATAGGACATTTTGTCCTATGATATCTGGAAGATACCATTTGACAGCATTTGTTGGATTGATTAAGAAAGGCCAATTGACATACTCTAATGCAGGACATCCATATCCAATTCATATATCTAGTATTGATAAAGAAGTGCATATGTTAGAACAAAATGGATTTATACTCGGTGCATTTGAAGATATACATTTTTATGATGCCTACTCTAAGATAGATAGGGGAGATATAATATTTTGCTATACCGATGGCCTTCTAGAGCTGCAACCTCAATCAAAGGGACGGCATAACTTCTCTTGCGAGGATATTAATGAATTTGTATCAGAAAACCGTGATCATGTGATAGAAGATATTGAAAGCTTTACAGAGCGTATTATCAGGGCCTTTGGAGATACAGACCTAAGGCTAATTCGGGATGATATTGCAATAATGAATATTAAGATAAAAAATCCAGGTTAGACCTGGATTTTTTATTAGGCACTTTCATATTCTACCTTATTTTTTTCGGCAAATTTCTTAATTACATCGCTCACCCATTCAAAATCATCTTTTAATTTATCTTCTTGGATGACATATACTATATCGTCTGCATTTATAGAGATTTCAAGCCTATCTACTGTCTTCTCGAAAAACAACCTCTTGCGTGTACCTGTAGTCTTCACAATCTTATCAATTCTGTTGGCGTTGAATCTTCTCCAGTGCTTGGAGCCTTCCAAGCTCAGGGAAAGTTCTCCAAGATCTGCATTAAATTCTTTAACATACATTTCGTTTGGAACGGACATAGTGTTATACCCTCCCTATTCAAACTTTTTGCTCCTGTATTTACGGGAGATGATTTATGCAACTATATGGTCTGAATTGGATTTTCTAGATTTTCATAAGGTATATACACAGAAGCCTGAATTTATTATAACATAAGTCAAATAGCAAATAAAGGGAACATATGTTTATAATCGCTAGAAAACACATTTTTAAAATGAGACTTGATTTTGGATGATTTACAATATATCCTTTAGATATTGGAAAAGGGGAGGTATTATATTGAAATATATTATTGGACTTGATATCGGAGGTACTAAATGTGCTATAAATTTAGCCAAAGTAAATAAAAGTATAGATATTATAGACAAGATAGATTGTCTTACATATGCAGGTAGAGGATATAGCCAAGTTCAAGAGAGACTATTTTCCAGTGTTTGGAGTCTTTTACATAAAAACGGCCTACAGATTGATGATATTTATGCTATAGGTATAAGTTGTGGTGGGCCACTAGACAGTAAAAGAGGGATTATTCTATCTCCACCGAACCTGCCTGGTTGGGATGATATTCCATTTGTAGACATACTGGAAGAAGAGTTTAAGACACCCACATATATATTAAATGATGCGAATGCCTGTGCCCTTGTAGAGTGGAGGTTAGGTGCCGGTCAAGATACAAATAACATGATATTTCTAACTATGGGAACCGGATTTGGTGCAGGTATCATAGCTGAAGGCGTACTAATTAGAGGCCAAAATGACATGGCTGGAGAAGTAGGGCATATAAGATTGAAAGAAGATGGCCCCATAGGCTTTGGCAAGGCCGGGTCTATAGAGGGGTTTTGTAGCGGAGCCGGGATAGGTCGCCAAGCTCAGGAATACACAAAGGAAAGAGTAAAAAAGGGAAAGCCACCTGCGTGGATAAAAGATGGTATTGAAATAAGAAAAATAGATGCAAAACTAATAGCTAAATATGCAGATAGCGGAGATAGAGATGCCTTATATATATATGAGACAGTTGGTGAAAGGCTAGGTGAGGCCTTAAGTATATTTATTGATATATTGAATCCAGAGAAGATTGTCATTGGAAGTATTTTTGAAAGATGTGAAAATTTATTACGCAGTTCGATGGAAAAGGCAATACAACGGGAGGCACTTGCACATTCTATTAAAGTATGCTCGGTGGTTCCAGCTAAAACTGGGGAAAGGTTGGGGGACTTAGCTAGCATTATGGTAGCATGCTATAATACGGGTTTAATATAATAATTCGATGTAAAAGCATCAAATATATGATATATTATGGATAAGTTATTATGCTTTTTAGTATTTAGAGAGGGTGAATTTATGGAATATCAAATGTTAATTTTTCTTGCGGGAGGTCTGGGGCTTTTCCTATATGGAATGAAGATGATGGGGGATGGGCTCGAGAAGGCCGCAGGTAAGAGACTCAAAAACTTATTAGAGGTACTTACCACTAATAGATTCATAGGAGTTCTCATAGGCGCGGTTATTACAGCTATAATACAAAGTTCTAGTGCTACGACTGTTATGGTGGTAGGCTTTGTAAATGCGGGCATTATGTCTCTCGTGCAGGCAACAGGCGTAATAATGGGGGCAAATGTTGGTACCACAATAACAGGACAGCTCATAGCCTTTAATCTATCAAATATTGCTCCAATATCAACACTTATAGGGGTAGGTCTAATATTTTTTTCCAAGAAGAAATCTATACAAAGGCTGGGAGAGATATTAGCAGGATTTGGTATATTGTTTTTAGGCCTTGATATGATGTCTAATGCTATGGAGCCTCTAGGTGAGATCCCTGAATTTCGAGAAATGCTAGTGAAATTCAAACATCCCCTATGGGGGATGCTGGCGGGCGTTTTAATGACTGCTATCATACAAAGTTCAAGTGCATCCATTGGTATACTGCAAGCCTTAGCTATGCAAGGTATTATTGGAATTGATGGAGCAATTTTTATGCTTTTCGGACAAAATATAGGGACGTGCATAACAGCGCTTATGGCTAGCATTGGAACAAACGTTATGGCAAAGCGCACTGCAACAATACATCTTTTATTTAATGTATTAGGGACTGTATTATTCTTAGCATTAATATTACTAGGAGTTCCATATGTGCAGTTTATAGAAAGCCTTACACCGGGCAATCTAGTAAGACAAATTGCAAATGGGCATACATTATTTAATGTATTCAATACAATTATACTTTTTCCCTTCAGTAATTACTTAGTAAAGATTTCAGAGGGATTAGTTAAAAGTAAAAAAGAAGATATTGAGGATATGCAGCTTATGTTTCTAGATAAACGAATACTAGAGACACCACCTATTGCAATTGTACAAATTGGTAAGGAAATAGATAGAATGGGGGCCCTGGCAAGGGATAATGTAAAGACTGCTATGAGGGCATTTTTAGATAGGGATGAAGACCTAATTGAGGAAATATACAAAAGGGAAGAATTAATAAACTATTTAAATATGGAGATAACAGATTACCTAGTACAAGTCAATGGTCTTCCATTGGGGAGTCCAGATTCTGACTTAATCGGGAGATACTTTCATGTAGTTAATGATCTAGAGCGCATAGGTGATCATTCAGAAAATCTAATTGAATATACTGAATATATAATTCGTGAGGGGATAACATTTTCAGAAACAGCAGTTCAAGGGCTTATTGCAATGAAGGAAATGGTTTTGAATGTAATAGATAATGCCCTAGCGGCAATGAAAACGGAGGATATGAGACTAGCCAAGAATGTGGATATTCAAGAGCAGGCTATAGATGATATGGAAGTTCAACTTAGGGATGCTCATATAGATCGGCTAATCAACGAACAGTGTTCAGTCCAATCAGGAGTTATATTTTTAGATATAGTATCCAATTTGGAACGAATTGCAGATCATGCAAGCAACCTTATTGAGTTTTTGCTAATCTAATATATTATAGTGGGAAAGTTGATTAATAAGGTTTTTATATGAATTAGACTGATATTTTGTATTTTAGCTATGAATTTTATACATTTAATTGACAATGGATGTTTTAACATTTAACATGATATGTAATGGAAATAGTAATAAATAAACCATTATATGTTTTAAAGCTATGTGGAGGTAATATATATGAAAATTGATATCCATGTACATTCCAGTGAGAGATCGAGCTGTGGCAGATCATCTGAAGAAGAGATAATCAGATCAGCCATAGTTCATGGTCTAGATGCCATAGTATTTACAGATCACAATGAATTCATACCAGACGATAGATTGATAGAGCTAAATGAAAAATACAGACCCTTTAAAATTTTTAAGGGGATAGAGGTCTCAGTCCCTAAAGAACATGTTCTCGTAATAGGCTTAGATGATACATCCCTTGAATCAGAAGATTGGACCTATGAAGATTTACATAAGTTTGTAAGAGATAATAGTGCCTATATGGCAATTGCACACCCATTTAGATATAGAGATTATATAAATGCAGATCTTAATATTTATCCTCCTGATGCCATAGAAACCCATTCCGCAAACACAACAAAAGACACAAGACCTAGTATATATGAGATGATACAAAAGCATGATCTAAAAGAGATATGTACCTCTGACGCTCATCATGTAGATCGGGTAGGTATATTTTACAATGAACTGAATTACCCGGCTAGAGATGAAAGAGAACTGACTGAAATTTTGAAAGCTGGCGAATACACATGTAAGGCTATGCAGGATAGGGTGGATAAAATCAACGAAGATATAGAAGCGATAGAGGAAAGAATAAACGTTTTACATGGACAAGGAAAGAGCGTAAATGAGATAAGAGAGATTATTGGGATTCATAAATCCAGAATTGAGAGTATATTAGAGGGTGTGTCCTATAAGATATAGAAGGAGCCGGATCATGTGGCGCAATATTAGCCTTCTTAATAGGATAGATATAAACGAAAACTTATATAGGCATTAATAGAGGACATATTTTTAAAGTTGCAAACAAAATACTTTACGGGAGGTTTTAATAATGAGTGTTAAAGATGGCATGAAGTTAAATGAACCGGTAAATAGGTATAGGGAAGATATGCCCAAGATTGGAATTAGACCCGCCATAGATGGTAGACGTAGAGGGGTAAGAGAATCACTAGAGGAACAGACCATGAATATGGCAAGGTCTGTGGCAGATCTTTTAGAGAAAAACTTAAGGCATGCCAATGGGCTCCCTGTAGAATGTGTTATTGCAGATACCTGTATAGGAGGGGTCGCTGAGGCGGCAGATGCTGCGGCTAAGTTTAAAAGAGAAGGCGTAGGAGTGTCTTTAACTGTGACACCATGTTGGTGCTATGGGGCGGAGACCTTGGATATGGACCCACTGCTGCCCAAGGCTATATGGGGGTTTAATGGCACTGAAAGGCCTGGGGCTGTATATCTAGCGGCTGCACTTGCTGGATGCGATCAAAAGGGTCTGCCTACATTTGGCATATATGGTAGAGATGTTCAAGATGCAGGAGATACAAAGATCCCAGAGGATGTAAAAGATAAACTCTTGACATTTGCAAAGGCAGGATTAGCTGTTGCTACCATGAAGGGTAAATCATACCTTCAGATGGGAAGTGTCTCCATGGGCATAGCAGGCTCTATAGTAAATCCCGACTTTTTAGAGGACTATCTTGGGATGAGATTTGAATCCATAGATTCAACAGAGTTTATAAGACGTATGGAAGAGGGTATATATGATGAAGAGGAATTCCAAATTGCCCTAGAGTGGACAAAGGCAAATTGCCAAGAAGGTGAGGATAATAATAAGCCCGAGACCCAAGCTACAAGAGAGAGAAAGGATTGGGAATGGGAATTTGTAGTCAAATCTGCCCTAATAGCTAGAGACCTTATGATAGGTAATCCTAAACTAAAAGAATTGGGCTATGAAGAGGAAGCAGAGGGTCACAATGCCATAGTATCAGGATTCCAAGGCCAAAGACAATGGACAGATTATTATCCAAATGGAGACTTTTTAGAGGCTATATTAAATTCATCCTTTGACTGGAATGGCATAAGAGAGCCATTTATGATCGCTACGGAAAATGATTCACTTAACGGCATATCCATGTTATTTGGACATTTACTTACAGATACGGCTCAGATATTCTCTGATGTTAGGACCTACTGGAGTCCGGAATCAGTTAAAAGAGTCACAGGAAGAGAATTAGAAGGCCTGGCCGCACAGGGTTTTATACATCTTATTAACTCAGGTTCCACTACTTTAGATGGCACAGGGCAGCAAACAAGAGATGGTAAGCCTGTAATGAAGCCTTTTTGGAAGATAGAAGCGGAAGAAGTGCAAAGATGTTTAAATGCAACTAAATGGCGTCCTGCAAATAGAGAATATTTTAGGGGCGGCGGATATTCATCCAACTTTTTAACTAAAGGCGGTATGCCTGTAACCATGTCTAGAATAAATATAATAAAGGGACTTGGACCAGTACTTCAAATAGCAGAAGGGTATACACTAGATCTACCGGAAGATGTGCACAGGATATTGGATGAGAGGACAGATCCTACTTGGCCCACCACTTGGTTTACACCAATTTTAACAGGCAAAGGCGCATTTACAGATGTATATTCTGTAATGAATAATTGGGGTGCAAATCATGGTGCAATAAGCTATGGACATATTGGAGATAAGCTCATTACCCTTGCATCTATGCTTAGAATTCCGGTAAATATGCACAATGTAGATGAGAGTAGAATATTTAGACCATCTGCATGGTCTGCATTTGGCACAGAAGGGCTAGAGGACGCGGATTTTAGAGCATGTGAAAACTTTGGCCCCCTATATGGATAATTTTATATTGGCCTATTGCATTTAGTGATAGGCCAATATAATAATAAAAGATCTATTGGAGGTAATTAATATGGCTAAGTATTCCATAGGTATAGACTTTGGCACATTGTCAGGCAGAGCTGTCATAGTAAATGTGACAACAGGTGAAGAGATAGCATCTGAAATCTATGAGTACCCACATGGGGTAATGGATGAGATACTCCCTTCTGGAGAGAGGCTTGATCACGATTGGGCCTTGCAGCATCCACAAGATTATATAGATGTCTTAAAAAATACAGTACCCAAGCTTTTACAGGAGACAGGTATAAACCCTTCTAATATTATAGGTGTAGGTACTGATTTTACTGCGTGTACATTAATACCTGTAAAGGCAGATGGAACCCCCCTTTGTTTTCTTCCTGAATACATAAACGAACCCCATGCCTATGCAAAGCTTTGGAAACATCATAGTGCGCAAGATGAGGCAAATAAGGTAAACGAAATAGCTAAAAATATGGGAGAAGATTGGATAGACATATATGGAGGCAAGGTATCATCTGAATGGGTAATCCCTAAGATATGGCAGGTATTAGATGAGGCGCCCCAAATTTATGACGCTGCTGATAAATTTATAGAGGCAGGAGATTGGATTACCTGGCAACTTACAGGGGTGGAAAGTAGAAACTCTTGTGCTGCAGGCTATAAGGCGTTTTGGAATAAAAGATTAGGGTATCCTTCAAACGAATTTTTCCGTGCTTTGGATCCAAGATTAGAAAATGTGGTGGACAACAAGCTATCAAGGGATATTTCGACCCTTGGCACTAAAGCAGGGGAGATAGATGATAGAGCTGCGATACTTACAGGGCTTAAAACAGGCACAGCAGTATCTGTTAGCAATATAGATGCCCATGCCGGGGTACCAGCAGCTGGAATAGATGGACCTGGTAAGATGTTTATTATCATTGGAACATCCACATGCCATTTGACACTTAGCGAAGAAGAAAGGCGTATACCAGGCATATCAGGCGTGGTAGAGGATGGTATAATCCCTGGATTCTTTAGCTATGAGGCAGGGCAAACATGTGTAGGTGATCATTTTGAATGGTTTATAGAAAACTGTCTACCTGCTATCTACTTAGAAGAGGCCAAAAGGCAGGGTATGAATGTTCATGCGTATTTAAGAGAAAAGGTAGAATGTCAGAGACCAGGTGAGAGCGGCCTTTTAGCGCTTGATTGGTGGAACGGCAATCGTTCGGTCTTAAATGATGCGGATTTAAGCGGCATGATTTTAGGTATGACGCTGCAGACAAAGCCTGAAGAAATTTACAGGGCACTCGTAGAGGCAACTGCCTATGGTACAAGGGTGATCATAGATACATTTAAGGAATATGGTGTGCCTGTGGATGAATTATATGCTGCAGGGGGAATAGCCCATAAG
>JAAZLT010000179.1 GCA_012799205.1 Clostridiales bacterium | reverse complement strand
CCCCTGCGTGTAAGGCAGGTGCTCTCCCAGCTGAGCTATGCGCCCGATCGCTATCTTTTATCAGACAGCGAATATGAGTATACAATATTTTGGACAATAAGTCAATTAAAAATCTTGCCAACATTGAGATTTTATTACCTAAAATCTCACATAATCGGCAATCTATTTAATATATGTCCCATTTTCAAGAATTTGCTTGCCTATCTCCTGTTTTTTAGCTCCCTAAATATACTATCAATAGCTATATCCTCATTTACCAAGAGTACTAGCAAATGATATAGTAAGTCGCTAGCTTCGTAGATAAGTTCCTCGGCGGAAGCATTTTTAGCCGCAATGACTACTTCAGTAGACTCCTCTCCCACCTTTTTAAGTATCTTGTCAAGGCCTTCATTTAATAGATAATTTGTATATGACTCTTCCACAGGGTTTTGCTTACGATCTAATATTACATCATACAATTCATATAATATACTGGCATTTGATGTATCCTTATCTACCTTATTGTAGAGGAAATTAAAAAAACAAGTCTTATTATCAGTGTGACAGGCATTTCCCTTTTGTATGACCTTAAGCAAAATTGCATCCTTATCGCAATCATAGCTTATATTACATATCTTTTGGGTATTGCCCGAGGTTTCGCCCTTCATCCAAAGCTTTCCTCTACTACGGCTCCAATAATGGGCAAAACCTGTATCTAGGCTCTTTTTAAGAGATTCCTTATTCATATACGCTAGCATTAAAACTTCACCTGAGCCTATATCTTGGGCAATAGATGGTATTAAGCCTCTGCTATCATATCTTAATTGTGATATATCCATCTGTTTATTCCCCTTGAAAATTATTCAATCCTCTTTCTGTTAAAAATTCTTTTAGTTTGCCTATGTCCATATGCCCATAGTGAAATAGTGAAGCTGCTAGTGCAGCATCAGCGCCGGCCTCTACGAACACATCATAAAAGTCTTCATATCTACCAGCACCACCAGAAGCTATTACAGGAATATCTACAACGCCTTTAATAGCCTTAACTAAGTCTATATCATATCCATCATTGGTACCATCTCTATCTATACTTGTAACTAATAACTCCCCAGCGCCCAAAGTTTCTATTTTGTGCGCAAATTCTAGTGCATCAATACCAGTTCCCTTGGTTCCTCCGGCAACATAGATCTCCCAGGAATCTTCCTCAGTTTTCTTTACATCTATTGATACTATTGTTTTGTCTTTACCGAAATGTCTTTTAACCTTAGTTATAAACAGAGGATCCTCAACAGCCGCTGTTCCAATAGAGACCTTATCTATCCCCAGGCTCAAGAGATTAGAGATTTGGTATAAATCTTCAATACCTCCGCCATATATTAAGGGTATTTTAACAGCACTCCGGATCTTATTTATGTACTCTAGTGACTTGAGCGACTCAAATGATTCATTGTCCGTATAGGAGCCAGCTCCTATATCTAATATAATCAGCTCATCAGCGCCGGCCTCTTCATAATATTTGGCCACCTCCACAGGATCTCCTAGGTCTTTAACATCCTTAAACCTTACCCCCTTTACAAGTCTTCCATCTCTTATGTCCAGACAGGGTATTATTCTTTTGATATCGTCCATTATAGCTCCTCCTTTGCTATTTTTATGGCCTCAGGAAGAGTTATTAGTTCTTCATATAACCCTTTGCCTATAATTGCTCCATAGGCTCCTAAAGCCTTTATATTCTTTATATCAGACAAACTTGTTACGCCCCCAGATACTATTATCTTTAGCTTAGTCTTTTCAATTAGTATCTTGGAGAAATCCAGATTAGGCCCACTCAGCATCCCATCTTTTAATATATCTGTATATATAACAGTATCTATGCCTATTTCTTCTATATGCTTACAAAGATCTATAGCCATGGTATTACTCTTTTTTGTCCATCCTTCGATTGCCACTACTCCATCTTGGGCATCTACAGCTACAGCCACCCTACCTGGATATTTATCAGATAGTTCTTTCAAAAGGTCTATATCCTGTATAGCCGCTGTCCCCAATATTATTCTATCAATTCCTACTTCATCTAATAAATAGGATGCTCTTTCTATATCTCTTATTCCGCCTCCTACCTGTATAGGTATGTTAAGTGCATCTTTTACATCTTCTATAATTTTAAGATTAAGCGAGGCATTATCTAATATGGCTCCATCTAAATCTATAAGGTGTAAAAACTGTGCCCCGAGCTGTTGCCATTTAAGCGCAATATCTACTGGATTATGGCCATAAGTGGTACTATCCCCCTTTACTCCTTGCCTTAGCATTACACATTTCCCATTTTGTATATCTATAGCAGGATAGATTATCATCCTCTAACGCCTCCCAAACCTAATCTAATAATCCCTTTGTTGAGGGTATCTCATCTATGCCACTTTTAGCCACTGCTATACTTAAAGCCCTACCTAGCGCCTTGAATATGCACTCTATCATATGATGTCCATTTCTGCCGTATAAAAGATTTACATGAACAGTTGCCCGAAGACTATTGGTAAACCCTCTAAAAAATTCTTCAAATGATTGACTATCCATATCCCCAAGTTTCTCTGGTAGCCCCTTAACGCTATAGTGTAGATAAGGCCGCCCACTTATATCTATACTTATCATGGCCAAACTCTCATCCATGGGAAGTGTAATAGTGGCGTATCTATTTATACCCATTTTATTCCCCAGCGCCTCTTTGAAGGCTTGTCCTAGTACTATGCCAATATCCTCTGTGGTATGGTGCGAGTCTATAAATGTATCTCCCTTACAATTTATATTAATGTCAAAGCGTCCATGGCTTGTAAGGAGTATAAGCATATGATCTAGAAAGCCTATACCTGTATCTATATTATGTACACCGGCACCGTCTAAGTTTATATCTACGGCTATATCTGTCTCTGAAGTAACCCTTTTAATACTACTTTTCCTCATTATATGCCGCTCCCTCTACTATTTTTAGAAACTCTCTTAAAAACGTATCATTTTCTTCCCTACTTCCTATGGTTACTCTTATATAATTGTTTAGAACACTATCTCCTATAAAGCTTCTAATTAAGACATCTTTTTTAAGAAGGTTTTCGTATATATTTCTAGGCTCTTTTACCTTAATAAAGAGAAAGTTAGCATAAGGTGGATAGACTTTAATAGAATCTACCCTACAAAGTTTATCATACAGCCTATCCCTTTCAGATATTATATAAGCTATCCTCTCTTTTACAATATCTATATCCCTTAGTAGCTCCCTTGCGGCAAACTGTGAAAACGCATTTAGATTATATGGGGATTTAACAATTCCTACACCTTTTACCAAATCCTCATTGGCAGTTATATAGCCAACCCTTAGTCCTGCTATGCCAAAGGCCTTGGAAAATGTCCTAAGTACAATTGCATTTTCAAGCCCTAGCACAAAGTCTATAGCCGTCCCTTCTGAGAACTCTATATAAGCCTCATCTATTACTACAATGCCCTCAAAATCCTCAACAAAGGCTCTAAGTGCATCTACATCTACTGTAGTACCTGTTGGGTTATTTGGATTACAAACAAATGCTAATTTAGCATTATGGGCCTTGCCTAAACTTAAGAAGGCATCAAAATCATATCTGAAACTCTCATCTAGCGGAACTTCTATAGGCACCCTTCCACCTATTTTAGTATATATATTATACATGCTAAAAGATGGATTGGGGCAGAGAACAGCCTCATCACTATCTACAAATGCATTTATTATCATCTGTATTAGCTCATCAGAGCCAGATCCTACTAGTATATTATCCTTTCCCACACATAATTGATTTGCTATACCCTCCCTAAGAAGGGTAGCATCAGGGTCTGGGTATCGATTAAATAGCACCTCTTTAGAGAGCTTTGATATAATCCTATTCTTTGTCTCTTTTGGCAGATCAAAGGGATTTTCATTGCTATTTAATCGGATCTTATAATCAGTACTGCCTGCCTTATAGGGGATCAAGTCTTTTAAATCATCGCGCAAATAATTCATATATCTAAAACCTCACTTCCACAGATCGGGCATGTGCCTCAAAACCCTCTGCTCTTGCAAACTCCGCAATGTCTTTATAATCTTTTGAGAGTGCCTTTTTTGTATATTGAATTATGCTACTTCTTTTTATAAATGCATCTACGCCTAGTGCAGAGTAAAACTTTGCAGTTCCGCTGGTAGGAAGTACGTGATTAGGTCCTGCCATATAATCGCCTAATGGTTCTGGTGAATAGTCCCCTAGAAAGATTGAACCTGCATTTTTAATAAGTTTTAGCTCTCTCTCTGGGTAATCCGTCATTATCTCTAGATGCTCTGGGGCAATGCTATTTGAAACCTGCGTAGCCATTTTTAAATCGTCCACCAATATCAAATAGCCAAATCCTGCTAAGGAGGCCTCTATAGTATCCTTGGTAGATATATCTTTAGTCTGAAGTTTTAGCTCCTTTTTAACGCCCTCTATAAGGTCATCTGAATCTGTAGTTAGTATAACGCTTGCCATAGGGTCATGTTCCGCCTGGGATAAAAGATCGGCCGCTATAAATTTGGGATTTGCAGTATCATCAGCTATTATTAAGATTTCACTAGGTCCGGCTATCATATCTATATCCACAAGGCCATATACTTCCTTTTTTGCTAAAGTTACATATATATTACCAGGTCCTACTATTTTGTCTACCTTTTTTATAGATTCCGTACCATAGGCCAGCGCTGCTATGGCCTGGGCTCCCCCTATCTTTATTACTGTATCCACACCTGCAATATAGGCAGCAGCTAATATATTAGGATCTATGCTGCCATCGGCTCTAGGAGGTGTGACCATTATTATATCGGAGACCCCCGCGATTTTAGCCGGGATCACATTCATTAAAACTGAAGATGGATAACTGGCCCTTCCCCCTGGCACGTATACCCCTACTCTGGATATAGGTGTTATAAGCTGCCCTAATATTATACCATTATTTTCAAAGCTCATCCAGCTATTTTTAAGTTGTTTTTTATGATATTTTTCTATATTAGATTTAGCCTTTTTCATTATATTCAAAAGTGAGGTTGGTACTAGGTTATAGGCCTCTTTGATCTCCTCTTTCGATGCAAACATCTCATCTTTATTATTGTATTCAACCTGTTCGAACTTTTTTGTAAACTTAAATACTGCTCTATCGCCCAATTCTCGGACATTTTTTAGTATTCGTTCTACGCTTTCCCTACCTTCTGCAAACTCTAACTGGGAGGGCCTATCTATCATATCCATAATAGAGTCTATGGACTTGCCTTTGCCATCTATTACTTTAATCATCATACTTTTCCTCCAATGACTTTTCTAAACTCTTTATAATATCCTCTATGCGCCCTCTTTTAATCTTTAGACTCACTCTATTTACTATGAGCCTTGCAGTTATAGGGCATATATCCTCTATCACAACTAAGCCATTTTCCTTTAAAGTTTTGCCGCTTTCCACAATATCCACTATTATGTCAGATAGTCCAATTATAGGGCCAAGTTCTACAGAGCCATTGAGCTTTATAATCTCTACCATCTCTTTTCTCTGAGAAAAAAAGCTCCTTGCAATATTGGGATATTTGGTGGCAACCCTAATATTATTATTGGTAATAGATCTCTTCTTTTCATCTGGAAAACCCGCTACAGACATCTTACAGCTGGCAAACTTTAAATCCAAAAGTTCATATACATCTTTTCCTTCCTCTAATAATGTATCTTTGCCTACAATGCCTATATCAGCAGCGCCCCGTTCTACATAGATTGGAACATCACTTGGCTTTACCATTATGAACTTATATCTTTCATCAGATGAGAAAAAAATTAGTTTTCTAGACTTTGTTGAGTAATCAGGGCAGTCAATACCTATACTTTTAAACAATTCAAGCCCATCCTTAGCCAGCCTTCCCTTTGCCAAAGCAATAGAAATCATGTAATCACTTCCTCCTCTATATATTCGCCTATAAGTCTTATAATCCTCTTTATAGATTTAGATCTTGCATATTTTTTTGCATCCACTGATGACTCATCTACTAAAAAATGCTCCACTCTCTCGCCCCTTTGTCTTAACTCTTTCATATAACTATATCCTCTCTGCCTATTTTGTCTATCGAACACTATCAATACATCTATATTAGGCCTAGCTTCAAGATCGCCCTGTCTTTCTAGGGCTATAAGAAGTCTTTTAATCCCTAGGGCAAAACCTGTAGCAGGTATATCATAGCCAAAATCTGAGACTAAATTATCATATCTACCCCCACCACATATGGGGTATCCCAGCTTATCGGTAATGCCTCTAAATATAATGCCTGTATAATAATTTATGCTATGTATCATGCCTAGATCGAATGTAATATATTTGGATAGACCATAATCATCTAATATTTCATATACTGCGTAAAGATTTTTTAAAGCGGCCTTACTTCTAGGATTATTGGCTAATTTATTT